>NZ_JAMYMV010000026.1:0-77763 GCF_040318715.1 Mesorhizobium sp. M1050
CCCGACCTCCTCGCCCGCGTATACCACCGGCCGCTGCCCCGGGGGCTCAAGGGTCTGGGCTGTGGTCTCCCCCCTGGGGGGGGTCATGGGGCCGCCGGGCGGGGGTCGCCCCCGGCCGGCACGCGCGCGGTCTGACTAGATCAGCCTGGGTCATGGACCTACGGTCCAGCCCGGGGAGGATCAGTTCGTTCCTTTGCCGCCGCACTTCCCGGTGGCAACGTTGAAGTTGCCGCAGGACAGAGGCGCGCGCCAATCGGAGATCAGGTCCTTGGAGTCAGGCAAATAGTCGGACCATTCGTCGCCCATCACTAGGCCTGGCGTGCGGGAGACGGTTTCGAACTGGCCATCGGCCTGGATTTCACCGATCAGCACCGGCTTGGTGATGTGGTGGTTCGGCATCATCGTCGAATAGCCGCCGGTCAGGTTCGGCACCGAAACGCCAACCATGGCGTCGATGACTTTGTCCGGATCAGTGGTGCCGGCCTTTTCGACCGCCTTCACCCACATGTTGAAGCCGATGTAATGGGCCTCCATCGGGTCGTTGGTGGTGCGCTTGTCGTTTTTGATGAACTTGTGCCAGTCGGCGATGAACTTCTTGTTCTCAGGCGTGTCGATGCTTTCAAAGTAGTTCCAGGCGGCGAGATGGCCGACCAGCGGCGCAGTGTCGAGACCGGCAAGCTCTTCCTCGCCGACCGAAAAGGCCATGACCGGGATATCTTCGGCCTTGACGCCCTGGTTGCCGAGTTCCTTGTAGAACGGCACGTTGGCATCACCGTTGACGGTCGAGACGACGGCGGTCTTCTTGCCGGCCGATCCGAACTTCTTGATCGCCGAAACCTCGGTCTGCCAGTCGGAGAAGCCGAATGGCGTGTAGTTGACCATGATGTCTTCCGCTGCGACGCCCTTGGCCTTCAGATAGGCTTCGAGGATCTTGTTGGTGGTGCGCGGATAGACGTAGTCGGTACCTTCGAGCACCCAGCGCTTCACCGAACCGCCGTCCTCGCTCATCAGATAGTCGACCGCCGGAATGGCCTGCTGGTTCGGCGCCGCACCCGTGTAGAACACGTTGCGCTCGCTTTCCTCGCCCTCATACTGGACGGGGTAGAAGAGGATGTTGTCGAGTTCGCTGAATACCGGCAGCACCGATTTGCGCGACACCGAGGTCCAGCAACCGAACACCGCCGCAACCTTATCCTTCGAAATCAGCTCGCGTGCCTTTTCGGCGAACAGCGGCCAGTTGGAAGCAGGATCGACGACGACCGCCTCCAGCTTCTTGCCGAGCAGGCCACCCTTGGCGTTCTGCTCGTCGATGAGCATCAGCATGGCGTCCTTCAGCGTCGTTTCCGAAATCGCCATGGTCCCCGACAGCGAATGGAGAATGCCGACCTTGATGGTGTCGTCAGCCGCCTTGGCAGGCGCGGAGATCAACAGGCCGGCGGCAACCACGCTCGCCGAAAACATTTTTGTTATTGTCGAGAAATTACCCCTCATATTACAGACTCCCAAGCTGGTTGATTGCACCGCAACACTACAAAGCAACCCCCATGCCAATCGCTGTGGCGGCGCCGATGGGGACGAATAATCGAGCATTGCCAGCGCGTTGGGATTTTAGGCTTACAAAGACGAAGAGAGCCGCTCAAAATTGATTGAGAGAAATTTGCGCAGACCCGCGACTATCTGCCCAATTTTCGATCAATTTTCTCAACTGCCTAGATTTTGATCTTCATAGGGGCATCGCAAACGACCGATGTTGCGGCGCCGTGCAAAAATAGGGCAAGCTCGCTCCGCAAACGAGCGACGTCATGGTTTCAGGTATTTCACGCATTTTTATCGGCATATTGCTTCTGGCGGCAGCGATCGGAGCCGCGCGAGCCGACTTCAGCGACGGCAAGCTGCCAGACGGCACCTATCGCTGCGAAGTGTACCTGCTTGGCATGTTCCTCAACCTTGGCGACATCACCATCAAGGGGACTGTCTACAGTGGCCCAGTCTACACCGGCCTCGGCTCCTTCGGGACCGCGCGGCAGGGTTACAACTATCAAATGGATGCAAACGGCGTGATCTCCTGGCTTGGGCCGTTGGGCGGCTATACCGCCGGCGGCAACTCGCTGTCGCTGACCCAGGCAACGCTGGATGGCCAGAGCACACCCTCCTTTGACATCATCATGAAGCAGCCCGACGGCGCCTTCACCGCCTCGACCTGTACGAAGGACTGAGATGCCAAAAAGCGCGGAACCCCGTGGTGCTCGACGCAGAGGGCCGGGTTGCGCACAGGGAAGTGCTAAGCCTCCAGCATGTCCTTGACGATCGTCGCCAATTGCTTGAGCGAAAACGGCTTTGGCAGGAAGCCGAAATGCGCGTCGGCCGGCAGGTTTCTGGCGAATGCGTCCTCCGCATAACCGGACACGAAGACAAACTTGATGTCCGGCTGGCGCTTGCGCAGTTCGCCAAGCAGCGTCGGTCCATCCATTTCCGGCATCACCACGTCGGAAACGACGATGTCGACCTTGCCGCCCAGCGCCTCGAACACTTCCAGCGCCTCGACGCCCGAAGACGCCTCATGCACGGTGTAGCCGCGCGAGGTCAGCGCCCGCATACCACCCATGCGCACGGCATCCTCGTCTTCGACGAGCAGCACAGTGGCCGAGCCCGATAGATCCTTCGCCGTATCGGCAATCTTCGCCGGTACTGCCGGTACATCGTCGGGCTCGCCCGCCCTTTTCAGTTCCGCAACATGACGCGGCAGGAAAATGCGGAAAGTCGACCCTTTGCCGACCTCGGAATCGCAGTAGATGAAGCCGCCGGTCTGCTTGATGATGCCGTAGACCATCGACAGGCCAAGGCCGGTGCCCTTGCCGACTTCCTTGGTGGTGAAGAAGGGCTCGAAAATCTTCTTCAGCACGTCGGGCGCGATGCCGCTGCCGGTGTCCTCGACTTCGACCACGACATAGTCGGCCGGGGTGAGGTCGCGGTAAGAAAAGGCCTTGCACTCCTCGGCAGTCACATTGCGGGTGCGCACGGTGAGATCACCACCCGCCGGCATGGCGTCGCGCGCATTGACCGCAAGGTTGACCACCACCTGCTCGAACTGGCCGATATCGACCTTGACCGGCCACAGGTCGCGGCCATGGTCGACCTTCAGCTTGATGTCGTTGCCGACCAGGCGGGCCAGCAGCATCCTGAGATCGGCGAGCACGTCGGTCAGGTTGAGCACTTCCGGCCGCAACGTCTGCTTGCGCGAGAAGGCCAACAACTGCCGCACCAGCGAGGCCGCCCGGTTGGCATTCTGCTTGATGTTCATGATGTCCGGGAAGGACGGGTCCGACGGACGGTGGTTGGTCAACAAAAGGTCGGACGCCATGATGATGGCGGTCAGCACATTGTTGAAATCATGCGCGATGCCGCCGGCAAGCTGGCCCACCGCCTGCATCTTCTGGCTTTGCGCCATCTGCCCTTCGAGTGCCTTCTGCTCCGTCGTCTCGACGGCATAGACGATGGCCGACTCCTCGGCGCCCTCGCCGCCAGTCCCGTCGGCGACAGCGTTGACGTAGAAACGAATGTGCCGCTCGTCATTGCCGGGCAGCAGCGTGTCGATCGGCTCGATGTCCGCCTGCCGCTGCTGCGCCTTTTCGAAAGCAGCCGCGAAGGCCGGCCGGTCGCGTTCATGGATCACCGTGTCGAGCCGCACACGGCGATCGACGGCGTCGCGATCGACGACGGTCGAGAACAGCGACAGGAACGGCGCATTGGTGCGCAGGATGCGCCCGTTGTGATCGACGCCGGCTATCGCCATCGGTGTCGAGTTGAAGAAGCGGGTGAAGCGCACTTCCGAGGCCCGCAAATCGGCAGACGAGTCCTCGCCTTGCGTACGGTTGAGCACGATCGTGCGTGTCGGCCCGTTGAGGCCTTCGCGGCTGGCCGAAACGCGATGCATGAAGCGCACCGGAAGCGCCTCGCCCGTCATCGTCGTCAGGTCGAGATCGATGACCGCGTTGCGCGTTGTGCCGGGATCGGCCTTGACCGAACGGACCAGCGCCATGCCGTCGCCGGCCACGATCTCGGCCAAGGAGACCGCACCGGGCGTGAAGCTGGTGAGGTCGATGCCCAGCCATTCGGCCAGCGTGGCGTTGATGTAGGTGACGCGACCCTCCTGGTCGGCAGAAAAGAAGCCGGCCGGCGCGTGGTCGAGATGATCGATCGCCTGCTGCAAGTCGAGAAAGAACCGCTCCTGCTCGGCCCGTTCCTGGGAGATGTCGGCAAGCTGCCAGGCCAGCATCGGCAGCCGCTGGCCTGGAACACTGAAGGTGCGGGCGCGCGCCCGGTACCAGCGGGCGCCCGGATCGGCTCCGGGCCGAATGGATTGCGCGAGCCGAAACTCGCCGTCGCCCGGCTGGCCGTCGCGCAGGCCGGACGCCAGGCGATAAATCGTCACCGAAGCTTCGGGGACATCCGAGAGCAATCCCTCGACTGTCTTCAGGTCGGCCGCCGACGACGCTCCGGTCATGTCGGCATAGGCGCGATTGGCATAGACGACACGGCCCTTGGTGTCGGTGACGAGAAGGCCCTGCGACATCGAATCGACGAAGGATTTCGACAGTTCGTCGCCTGTCGAGCGCGGTGTCACCTGCACGAAGCCGATCGCCGTGGCAAACAGGAAGCCGACGCCGATCATCGCCAGCACGCCGAGCATACCGAGCAGGAAAGGATCGCCAAGGCGCTCGCGGAAAAGGCCGAAGACGATCGCCGCCCCCGTCAGAACGACGATGAAAATGATGAGCCGGGTGACCGCGCCTGGTCGCGTATTCTGGTCGACGATCGGTACCGGATAGAAATCGCCGCGCGCTTCCTTGGCCATGTGCCCCCTGCTCGTGAATTCCGGTGTTCCGACCACCCGCCCCTAGCGGGTTGAATCACATTCTCCTAGTCCCGAAAAGGCCTGGGCGGCAAATGTCCGATAAAAATGATGTCTTCCGGCCCTTGGAGTTTTCAAGCTGTTCACCAGCGTGAAACGTAACTTGCGGTGGCCCGCCGCAACGGTCTAGTGTCACGTCTCTTCCAAGGGCAATCAGGGGAAACGGATGCAATGGCTGGATAGCGTGGCGGGCCCTGGTTATGCCGCAGCATTGTTGTGGACGTTTGCAGCACTTGTCCTGCTGGTCATCGTTCTCGTCATCGTCAAGCTGGTGCGTAATCTGACGTTCGGAACCTTCGTTGCCGGTGGCCGGAACCGCAAGACACGGCTGGCCGTCATGGACGCCACCGCCGTCGACAGCCATCGTCGGCTGGTGCTGGTGCGCCGGGATGACATCGAGCACCTGCTTTTGATCGGCGGCCCGACCGACCTCGTCGTCGAGCGCGATATCCGTCTCTCGGCGCCGCGCCGTCCGGCCTTGACCGGAGACAGCGGCTTGCAGCCGGTCCCGGCCGCCGCGGCCCCGGCGGCAAGGCCGCGTCCGCCGCAACCCGCTCCATCGCCGGCGAGACAGGCACCCGCTCCGCAGCCGGTGAATGCGGTGCCGCCGGCCCGCCCACGCCAAACAGCACCGGCACCGGCACCTGCGCCGAGGCCGGCGGCGCAAAGCTACCAGCCGACCAATATCACGCCGCTGCCCGCCTACGGATCCGCGCCTGCCAATGTCGCCCGGAATGCACCACCGCCGCCACCTGCGCAGGACAGCATCGACGACACGCTGATGAGGGAACTCGAAGTATCGCTCGATCAGCCCCGTTCGGCCGGCCCGGCCGGCAAACCGGCGGCAAAGGAACCGCAGTCGCTCGATGATGAAATGACCAAGCTTCTCGGCGAACTCTCCAGCCAGAAGCGATGAGCCGCCGCTGAGTAGCCATCCCGCGCGAAAATCGTAGCCGGTTCGACTGCCGGACCCCTTTTCGGGGCTCATGAATCAGGGCCCGCGCTTCAGCGGTAGATTTCGTCCGCCTTGAACGTGCCAACAAAAATGGCCGGAAAGCCGACCATTTCAAAATCAACGTCAATCATGACGGCTCGTCGTGCGCCGCCGGCCTTGACCCTCAGTCGTCGCGGTAGACTTTTTCGCGGCGCTCATGCCGCTCCTGCGCTTCGATCGACAACGTCGCGATCGGACGTGCATCGAGCCGCTTCAGCGCGATCGGCTCGCCGGTCTCTTCGCAATAGCCATAAGTGCCTTCGTCGATGCGCTGCAAGGCCGAATCGATCTTTGCAATGAGCTTGCGCTGACGATCGCGGGCCCTGAGTTCGATGGCGCGGTCCGTTTCCGAAGATGCACGATCGGCTAGATCGGGGTGGTTGGCGTTTTCTTGTTGCAGGATTTCCAGTGTTTCGCGCGCTTCGCGCAATATGTCGTTTTTCCAGGTGACGAGCTTTGAGCGGAAGTAGGATTTCTGCCGCTCGTTCATGAACGGCTCGTCTTCGGAGGGTATGTAATCGGCGGTAACGATGTCGTTCATTCGACTCACCCAAACTGCCCCAAATTTGGCGCCTATATATTCGCCGTCCGACGCCTGCACAAGCGCAATCGGCCGCTGTCTCACGCAATTGTTAATGTGCGCCGGCGCGCGCCTTTGCGGGGGCATACGCTCGTTTTGACACCAAACTTCGCTGTGACACTTTGGATCCGGTGAAACATGCTGTCGCAATATCGCCTGTGCTTTTCGGCCCAGGCCAACACCTTTTGCTGCGCCACAGCATGGTGATTCGCCGTAGTCGACGAACACGGGCCATTGTGCGCAATGCCGTTCTCGTGGCTAATCCTGGAAGGCTTCGGCATTCGGAGGTTGGGTGAGCAGGCTGTATCTGTTGCGACATGCGAAGGCTGGCTGGGCACTGCCCGGCATGCGCGATTTCGATCGCCCGCTCGATGCATCGGGCCGCAGCGACGCCGAAACGATGGGTGCCGCCATGCGCGCCCGCTCCTATGTTCCGGACCTGACGCTGTGCTCCAACGCCAAACGCGCCAAGGAGACGCTGGAAGGCCTGGCCGGCCAGACCGACACCGGCCGGGTCTTGTTCTTCGACACGCTCTATAGCGCGGACGCCACCGGCTACCTCCATCTCATCCGCGACAATGGCGGATCGGGTTCGTTGCTGGTCATCGGCCACAATCCGATGACGGAGGATCTCGCCATGGCGGTTTCGGGCGACGGCGACGAGACGGCACGGGCAACGCTCAACCATGGGTTCCCGACCTCGGGCCTGGCGGTCGTCCGCTTTGACGGCGATCTTGCCAAGGCCGCCCAGGGCACCGGCTATCTCGAAGCGTTCCTGACTCCGGCCGATCTCTGAGCCATTTCAAAGCCTGTTTGCAGGGCCTATATCGGACATAGGCAAGCCCGAGAGATCACATTTTGGCATCATCGCTGACCACCTTCACCGACGAGGCGAGGATTGCCCTCGACACGCTGTCGGGACGCGCCACCGGGCTTTTTTCTCCATCGCTGCGCCTCGGCGTGACCGGATTGTCCCGCGCGGGCAAGACTGTGTTCATATCGGCCCTTGTCCACAATTTGATCCATGGCGGGCGCCTGCCGCTGTTTGCGGCGCAGAAATCAGGACGTATCGCTCGCGCCTTCCTCGAGCAGCAGCCGGACGACGCCGTGCCGCGCTTCCAGTACGAGGATCACATCGCCGCCCTGGTCAACGACCGCGCCTGGCCCGATTCGACGCGCGCCATTTCGGAACTGCGGCTGACCATCGAATATGAATCGGCCTCCGGCTGGAGCCGTTTGTTCTCCTCCGGCAGACTGTCGATCGACATCGTCGACTATCCCGGCGAATGGTTGCTCGATCTGCCGCTGCTGGGCAAATCCTTCGCCGATTTTTCGCACGAAGCCTTCGAAATGGCCGTCCTGCCGGTGCGCGAGGACCTGTCGCGGACGTGGCGGGCGCTGTCGGCGGAGATCGATCCGAATGCCGATGCCGACGAGATGGCGGCGCGCCGCCTGGCTGAAAGCTTCGCCGCCTATCTGAAGGCGTGCAAGCTCGACGAACGGGCGCTTTCGACCTTGCCGCCCGGCCGCTTCCTGATGCCCGGCGATCTCGAAGGCTCGCCAGCACTAACCTTCGCGCCCCTGGCAGGGATTGGCGACAAGCGTCCGCGACCCGGGTCGCTGCACGCCATGATGGACAGGCGTTACGAGGCCTACAAGACGCATGTCGTCAAACCGTTCTTCCGCGAACACATCACCCGCCTCGATCGCCAGATCGTGCTGATCGACGCCTTGCAGGCGCTGAACGCCGGTCCCGGCGCCATGGCCGACCTGGAGCGCGCGGTGACCGAGATTCTCAGCTGTTTCCGTCCCGGCCGGGGCAGCTTCCTCACCGACCTGTTCTCGCGGCGCATCGACCGCATATTGGTTGCCGCGACGAAGGCCGATCACCTGCACCACGAAAGCCATGACCGCCTGCAGGCGATCGTGCGGCGGCTTGCCGACCGCGCCGTGGCGCGCGCGAATTTCACCGGCGCCGATGTCGATGTCGTCGCCATGGCCGCGATGCGCGCGACACGCGAAGGCACGGTCAAGCAAGGTCGAGAGACGTTGCCGGTCATCATCGGCACGCCGATCGCCGACGAGAGGATCAATGGCGAAACCTTTGATGGAAAGACGGAAACAGCCATATTTCCTGGTGACTTACCGGAGAAAATTGATGCGGTGTTCGATGTTTCGGGCCCCGATCACAAGCAGGACCCTGCGGACCCGGCAATCCGCTTCGTCCGTTTCCGTCCACCAAAGCTCGAACGCACGGCCGAAGGTGTCACGCTGTCGCTGCCGCATATCAGGCTCGACCGTGCCTTGCAGTTCCTGATCGGAGATCATCTGGCATGACCGCGCCCCGCAAGCCGGCAGCATTCCGCATCGAGCCGGAAGCCACATCGAGACAAGCGGCGCCAGAGGCGCGCAACGCCCAAGCCGAAACTCGTGCCCAGACCGACACCCAGCGCAAAGCCCGCGCGATAAAAACCGATGTCGCGATGGTCATACCGGCGGAAGTCGATGTCTTCGACGAGCCCGACATCATTGCCGCAGAGCCGCCACCAGCGATCGCCCCCAGAAAACGCTCACTGCTCGGCAGCATCTTCTTCGGCGCTTTTGGCGTCCTGGTCTCGCTGGCTGTCGGCCTGTGGACCGACCAGCTCATACGCGACCTCTTCGCGCGCGCCGAGTGGCTGGGCTGGCTGGCCGCGGGCATGGCTGCCATCGCCGTGCTGGCGCTTGTGGTGATCCTGATTCGCGAATTCCTGGCGATCGCCCGCCTCGCCGAGGTCGAAAAACTGCAGAAGCGGGCGCTCGACGCGATCGCGCGTGACGATCCCAAGGCAGCACGATCGGTCGTCGACGAATTGTCGGCCTTTGTCGCGGCCAAACCCGAGACCGCGGCCGGCCGGCGCGCGCTGGCCGAACTGCGCGGCGAAATCATCGACGGCGGCAATCTGGTGCGCCTGGCCGAAGCCGAAATTCTCGGCCCCCTCGATGCCAGGGCGAAGGTAATGATTCTCGAGGCCGCAAAACGCGTCTCGCTGGTGACGGCGGTCAGCCCGCGCGCACTCGTCGACGTCGCCTATGTCGTGTTCGAGGCCGGGCGGCTCATTCGCCGCCTGTCGGAACTCTATGGCGGACGGCCGGGAACGCTGGGTTTCTTCCGCCTGGCGCGCAGCGTCCTGGCGCATCTGGCGGTTACCGGCTCGATCGCGGTCGGCGACAGTTTCGTCCAGCAAATCGTCGGCCACGGCCTGGCGGCGCGCCTTTCGGCCAAGCTTGGCGAGGGCGTCGTCAACGGCATGATGACGGCGCGCATCGGCATCGCGGCGATGGAGACGGCGCGCCCTCTGCCCTTCAGCGCCGCGAAGCGTCCCGGACTGGGCGATTTCCTCTCCGCGCTGACATCGTTTGCCACTAGGAAAGACGGTGAAACAGCCCCGCCTGGCAAGTGAGCCGGGGCGGAGCGTTTGGACCTTCGGAATTGTTACCGGACTGCTTTGTGTCGGCACCGTAGTGACGAAGCATTAACCAATCTTGTTCATGGTCAGAAGGGTTCCAAACAGCCTCTTTGTTGCCGGGTGTCGTCGATGAAAAGTGTAATTCTGTCCAGCCTCCTGCCCCTGGCAACCGTGATCACTACAGTCGTCGGCATTGCCGGAGCGGCCGCCTCGGCGGAGCCGGACAAGCAATTCTTCCAGTCGGCCGAAGGCAAATGGATCGGCCCCGGCGAAATCGTCGCCGGCAAATACAAGGGCACCAAGTTCAACTGCAGTTTCACCGGCTCTACGCCGGACGGCAAGGTCGGAATGTCGCTCGACGGCGGCTGCCGTGTCGGCATGTTCACCCAGCAGATGTCGGCCAAGATCGAGCGCAAGGGCCGCGAAGGCTACAAGGGCAGCTTCATGGGCGGCGCGAGCGGCTCCGGGCTCGACATAATCGGCGGCAATGTGGTCGATCCCCGCAAGGTAGTCTTCACCATCAACCGCAATCAGTTGCGCGGCGTCATGCAGGCCCGCATCCCCGACGACAATTCGATGACGGTGACCATTGCGGTGCGCGTCGACGACCAACTGGTGCCGGTGATCGGCATGAGCCTGAAGCGCGTCGACGCCGTCGAAGTCGGCTCCATCGCGCCGAACTGATAAATCATCGATCGCTGAAGGCAAAAAAGGCGGCGATCCCATGGTCACCGCCTCATTTTAACAGCTAGTTTAGGTCAGCTAGAGCAAGGTTCAGCCGCGAGGCTGTAGCAGCGCCAGCAGGGCCGTCGCCGCCGCAAGGACAGCGGTCAGAGTCAAGGGCGCCGTGGCACCATAGGTGTCCACGACATAACCACCGACAACCGCGCCGATCGTGATGGCAACCTGGAAAGAGACGACCATCAGGCTACCCGCCGCTTCCAGCGCATCAGGCGCCGCACGCGACAGATTGGTCGGCAGCACCACCGGCCCCATGCCGAAGGCGAGGCCCCAAAGTGTAACGAACCCGAAGGCAACGCCGATGTGCACGCCCCAAAGCACCAATGCCAGCGCCGCAAACGCCATCAACGCGGCGGTCACCACGAGAGCAATGCGGATATTGGCGTCGGCCATGCGGCCGCCGGCAATATTGCCAATCACGGCGGCGATGCCAAATCCGAGCAGAGCCAGGGCAATTGGCCCGGTTGCAAGGAGCGTCACCTGTTCGAGGAAGGGACGCACATAGACAGAGCCAGCAAAATGCCCTGTCATCAGCAAGACAATGGCAAGCATGCCGAGTTGAATACCACGCCGCCGAGTCAGCCGAAATACGTCTGCAAGACTGTTGCTTGCTGCTGCAGGCAAGGTCGGCAGGCTAAGCAACTGCAAAAGCATGGCAATCACGGCCAGCCCCGCCGTCATGGCCATGGCGCTGCGCCATCCCAGCCAGTCGCTAATCAACGCACCCATCGAGGGCGCGGCAATGGTGGCGAGCGAGACCCCGAGGGTGACGATAGCCATGCCTCGACCTGTCGCATTGGCGCCGACCAGCCTTGCAACGACAGCAACCGAAAGTGCCCAGAAAGCGCTGAGAGCAATCCCCAGTCCGGCCCTGCCTAGCAACAACAGCCAAAAATTGGGCGCCAACGCTGCAAGAATATTGGAACCGACCGCCAAGGCCATGAGGCCAACCAGCACCGTCTTGCGGTTCAATCGGCCGATGAGAACATTGCTCAACATGGCCGTCACGGCGCCGACGGAGGCGGTGGCGGTGACGAGCTGTCCAGCCGTCCCCTCGCTGATGCCGAGATCACGCGCCATTGGCGTCAACAGACCTGCCGGCAGGAATTCGGCTGATACAAGGGCAAAGCTGGTGGCCGCCAATGAAAGGACCGCGAACCAGGTGGCCGCGCTCCACGCGACCGGCGCATCGGCATCAAGGCCAATCGCGGCGTCTTCAAGCTGTAATGTTGTGTCAGTCACTGAAGGATCTCCAAGGTTTAGAGATCTTCATAGACGAGTCCTTCCGGATGATATGTATCTCAAAATCCGAAATTCATGTCTATTCGTCCGGGAATTGTGCGGCGCACAACGCCCGGCGAGACATTGGTGATGCGCTTGAACGCGCGAGCGAAGGATGCCTCGGAATCATAGCCCAAACGGGTAGCGACTTCGGCAACCGACAAGCCGTTTTGCTCCAGCAACTCGCGGGCAAGCTGCATACGCAGGCGAGCGAGGTAGCGTGCAGCACCCTCCCCCAATACAGCGCTGAAGCGCTCGGCGAAAATCGAGCGCGATTGGCCTGCCACGCCGGCGAGGCTTTCCAGCGTCCAGTTACGGCCGGGGTCTCGGTGCATTGCTGCCAGCGCGCGGCCAATATGGGGATCGCGGATGGCTGCGAGCCAACCCGTGGTCGACGCTCCCGAGCAATTGACCCAGCAGCGGATGAGCCGGGCTGTCAGCAAGTCCGCCATACGCGACAAGATGGTGGCGCTGCCCATCTGCGGATGAGCGGCCTCCGCCGTCATGGCCGCCAGCAAAGGACCAACGACCGGGTCATTGCCAGCCACGTCGCAACCCTTGATGATAGGCGGCATCAACGAGATCAACGGGTTAAGCGCACAGGAGCCCAAGGTCATGGAGCCGCAGAAAAGGGTGCTCGTCGCGCCCGTTCCTTCCCGCACCACCTCGCAGACGTTGCCCCCCAACTTGATCACCTGGCAACCCTGGAGCGAGTCGCCTGCAACATCCGGCGCACTCGCCAACCGATGGGCGATGCCTTGCGGCAGCAGCACCAGATCGCCATTGCGCAACTCCTGCCAGCCTTGCGCTTCGGTATGAATCCAGCATGGACCCTGGCCGACAAAATGGAAACGAAGCAGCTTTTGTTGCGGAAAGTCTATGCTCCATGGATGCCGGAGCTCGCAGCGGCCATAGTTGACACCACTCAAGCGAAAGTCTTGCAGAACTTCGCTAAGCGCGTCCATCGGGATGCGCGGCAACGATGGGCGGGACGAATAGTCAGGCATTTGGCTGATATAGATGCCGAACGTCCGGCAGGCAAGCGGAGAACGTTGTTCCAGCAAGGAAATCGCGTCAACGGCACCCTACCCTTCCTGTCAAGCCTTGTGCCCTTGCCTCCCGCTCCCAGTGCATGCAAGGAGTGCTGTCAGACACAGGGAAAAGAGGCATGGCGGTAGAGACATCGAGCAGCGATCTGGTCCAGGTTGTGGCGCTGCTTGCGGCCGGCGTCGTCGCCGTTCCGATCTTCAAGCGCATGGGCCTCGGCTCGATTCTCGGCTATCTCGCCGCAGGCGTGGTCATCGGCCCGTTCGGCCTCGGCGTCTTTTCGGAATCGGAAGCCATTCTTCATGTCGCCGAACTCGGCGTGGTGATGTTCCTGTTCATCATCGGGCTGGAAATGCAGCCGTCGCGGCTGTGGGGCCTGCGCCGCGAGATCTTCGGCCTCGGCGCCCTGCAGGTCGGCGTCTGCGCGCTTCTGCTGACCGGTGTCGGCGTGGCGGGAGGGTTTCCGATCGCGCAATCCTTCGTCGCCGGCGCCGGCTTCGTGCTGACCTCGACTGCGATCGTCATGCAGCTTCTCGAGGAGCGCGGCGAAATCGCCTCCCCGAAAGGCCAACGCATCGTATCGGTCCTGCTGCTCGAGGATTTGGCCATTGTGCCGCTGCTGGCCCTGATCGCATTCCTGGCGCCCGGTGGGGCCGACACCAGCCTGTCGGAGCGGCTGACGGAGGTCGGCATCGGCCTCGCCGCGATCGTCGGCCTGGTAGTGGCTGGCCGCTATCTGCTCAATCCGTTCTTCCGCATCCTGGCGGATGCCCGTGCCCGCGAGGTGATGACGGCGGCAGCACTTCTGGTCGTTCTCGGGTCCGCGCTCGCGATGCAGCTCAGCGGCCTGTCGATGGCGATGGGCGCCTTCCTGGCCGGCGTGCTGCTGTCCGAATCGACCTTCCGCCATCAGCTCGAAGCCGACATCGAACCGTTCCGCGGCATCCTGCTCGGCCTGTTCTTTCTCGCGGTCGGCATGTCACTCGACCTGCATGTGGTCGCCACGAACTGGCGGCTGATCGCCATCTATGTCGTCGCCTACATGGTGATGAAGGCGTTCGGCATCTACATCGTCGCCCGCGTCCTGAAGTCAGGTCATCGCGAAGCCTTGGAGCGGGCGGTCTTCATGGCGCAAGGCGGCGAATTCGCCTTTGTCCTTTACTCGTCGGCGGCGGCCGTCGGCATCATCGACGGCAACGCCAACGCGACGCTCACGGCGATCGTCATCATCTCCATGGTGCTGACACCGCTGGCGATCATTGCGCTGCGCTATCTGACGCCGCGCGACGAACAATCGCTCGACGGCGTCGATGTCGCCGATGGCCTGACCGGCAGCGTGCTGATCATCGGTTTCGGCCGCTTCGGGCAAATCGCCAGCCAGCCGCTGCTGCTGCGCGGCATCGACGTCTCGATCATCGACAATGAGGTTGAGATGATCCAGGCGGCGGCCGATTTCGGCTTCAAGGTCTACTATGGCGACGGCACCCGGCTCGACATCCTGCATGCCGCCGGCGCCGGTCGGGCGCGCGCCGTACTGATCTGCGTCGACAAGCCGGATGCCGCCGTCCGCATCGCACAGCTGGTCAAGGCCGAGTTTCCTCTTCTGACGGTGCTGGCGCGGGCCTTCGACCGCGGCACGGCGCTGCAGCTCATTCGCGCCGGCGTCGACTACCAGCTGCGTGAAACCTTCGAGTCGGCGCTGGTCTTTGGCGGTTCGGCGTTGGAATCGCTTGGCGTCGATCCCGAAGACGTCGCCGAAGTGATCGAGGACGTGCGGCGCCGCGACACCGCCCGTTTCGAGACGCAACTGGCTGAAGGCGTCCGCGCCGGACAGCGCTTCCTGAAAGGCAATATCGGTACGCCGATTCCGACGCCGCTCTCCACGCCGCGCCGCGCTGGCCAGGCGCTCAACGAAGAGACGGCTGGCGTGCTGCACAAATCCGAACCCGCCGACTGAGCAAGGAATAGGCATGGAATTGGACAGCAGAGCCCTGTCGGTCACCAAGTTCTGGCGCGATGCCGGCGAGGACGCGTGGTTCGAGAAGAACGAGGCCTTCGATGCCGACCTCCGCGACCGCTTTCTCGATCTGCATTACGCGGCAGCGCGGCGTGAATGCGACGGCTGGCTGGAGCATGCCGAAGGCTCGCTGGCGCTGATGATCCTGCTCGACCAGTTTCCGCGGAACTGCTTTCGCGGCACCGGCCATATGTACGCGACCGACCCGCTCGCCAGGTATTTTGCCGCAAAGGCGATCGCGGCCGGTCATGATCTGGCGCTCGAAGTAGAAGTCCGCGTTTTCCTCTATCTGCCGTACGAGCATTCGGAACTGCTCGCCGACCAGCACATATCGGTCGATCTGACCCAGGCCCGGGCCGAACCCTATCTCAGCTATGCCGTCGAACACCGCGATATCATTCGGAACTTCGGCCGTTTTCCGCATCGAAACAGGATGCTTGGCCGCGAAACCACCCCGCGGGAGCAGTCGTTCCTGGACGGCGGCGGATTCTCGGGCTGAAAGTTCGGCTGCCACCTCGTTTGGATGTCAGGCCAACCACCAATCGCGGCCGGACGACAATCGCTCGATGCCAGAGGTGTCGACGGCGACCAGCCGGTCCGCGATGCTGCGACCGCTGACCACCAGGCCGGGCGCGATCTCCGCCAGCGGCGCCAGCACGAATGCGCGCTCCAGCATGCGCGGATGCGGCACCTCCAGCCCGGTCTCGTGAATGACGCGATCGCCGAAAACCAGAATGTCGATGTCGATCAGCCGCGGCCCCCAGCGCTCCTCGCGTACGCGCTTCAGCTTGCGCTCCGCATCAAGGCAGAGGTCGAGCAAGGCACGCGGAGCAAGCCAGGTGGAAATTGCCGCGGCCGCGTTGAGAAAGTCGGGTTGATCGAGCTTGCCCCAGGGCGGTGTGCGATAAAGCGAGGAGACGCCGGTGACACGCGTGTCTGCATCGGCATCCAGCATGCGCAATGCCGCGCCCATTGATTTTGCCGGGTCGCCAAGATTGCCGCCGAGGCTGAGATAGACAGTACTATTCGGGCCAGACAACGGTCACCTCGACGTAATCGATCACGCCGGGCACCGGAGCGTTCGGTTTGCGCACCGTGATTTCGGCTTTCTTGATCTGCGGAAAACGCGCCGTCAGCGCACGGGCCACTTCGAGCGCCAGCGACTCGATCAGAAAGCGACGCTGCCCGGTGATGATCCTTTCGATCACCGTGAACGCAATGCCGTAGTTGACGGTGTCCTCAATGGAATCCTCGACAAGCGCCCGGCCGGGATCGACGGTGAGAGCGGCATCGACATAGAAGCGCTGGCCGAGCCTCTCCTCCTCGTCCAGCACACCGTGCCGGGCAAAGAAAGCGCAGTTCTTCATGCGGATGACATACATCGCTCAGTTTCTCGCCCGGTCGGTTTGACGCGCCAGCATAGCATCTGCGAGCGCCAACGCGTCCACGTTGAATGCGACATCATGGACGCGAAACAGATCGGCGCCCTTGAGCCGCAAGATGACGCTGGTCGCCGCAGTTCCAACCCCCCTGTCGGCCGCATCACGGCCGGTAACCGTGCCGATGAAGCGTTTTCGAGACGTACCGGCCATCAGCGGCAAGCCCAATGTATGCAACTCGGAAAAGCGAGCCATCAGGTCGAGGTTTTCCTCCGCCGTCTCCTTGGCGAAGCCGAATCCGGGATCGAGCACGATATGATCGTCGGAAATACCGTTCTGGCGGGCGATCTCCAGCGATTTCTGCAGGAACGCCAATTGATCGGCAATCACGTCCGGCAGCTTCTGGCGATCTCGTCCGGTATGCATGATGACAAGCCCGGCGCCGGTGTCGGCGGCAACACGCGCAATGTCGGGCTCACGCTGCAAACCCCAGACATCGTTGACGATATGCGCACCTGCGGCAACCGCAAGCCGCGCGGTGTCGGCGCGATAGGTATCGACCGAAATCAGCACCTCGCCGGTGCTCGCCAGCGCTTCGATCACCGGCAGGATGCGGGCCTGTTCCTCGCTTGCCGATACCGCGGCGGCACCGGGGCGGGTCGATTCTCCGCCGATGTCGACGACCAATGCCCCTTCCCTGACGATGCGCCGTGCCTGGGTCAATGCCTTTTCGGGGGCCTCGAACAGACCGCCGTCGGAAAAGCTGTCGGGCGTGACATTGAGGATGCCGACGACCACGGCCTTGCCGCCAAGCTCGAGATGGCGCCCATGCGCCAACTGCCACCGCCTGGCCGTCATTGCTCATCAACCATGGAGTTCATCAATCATGTGTGATCCCCAGCGGATCAATTCCGTTGCGCCAGCAACGGCCGTAAAGCAAGGTGGTCGAAGAGGCAACATAATGAAACGATCCATGCTTGGCATGAAACAACTCCTGCTTGGCGCGCTGCTGCTCGCCATGACACCGATCCCGGCGGGTGCGGCCAATCTCGTCAAGACGTATAGCTACTTCGCCGTCGGCGGCAGCACGCTCGACGAAATCGAGGCACAGCTCTTCAAACGCGGGCCGGAGGTGAAAAGCACGGGCACGCGCCACCCGGGCGCCACGCAAATGGCCTTCACCACCCGCATCAGCTATGCGCGGACATCGAGCTCCTGCCGGATCGCCGATGCCGTGGTGACCGTCAAGGTGAAGGTGATCCTTCCCGAATGGCGCCGGACACGCAAGGCCGATGCCGATGTAAGGCTGTTTTGGGACACCTTGTCGGCCGACATCAAGCGACATGAGGAGCGCCACGTCGAGATCGCGAAGAACTATGGCCGCGAACTCGAAGAGGCGCTGGAAGCCACCTACCCGCAAAGAACCTGCGACGCCGCAAAGGCCAAGGCCGCCGCAATCACGGCGGCCGTTCTGGCCAAGCATGACCGTGCCCAGGTCCAGTTCGACCGTGTCGAAAGCGTCAATTTCGAAAGCCGCATCCTCAGGCTGCTGCACTACCGGATGGAGCGCATCGGGAACGGCAAACTGCCGCCGACGTGAATCGTGCCCAGGCGTTGAATGGCGACGCAGGCCAATTGCACTGAAGCGTAGTGCCAGCTTCGAAAAATTTTCGGGCACCGGTCGAAATCGGCCTATACGGGACGACATATGTCATGTTCGCCAGGGCGACCTTCGAAGGATCAATGCGGCTAACGCGGTCAACACGCCGGAAGGGCTGAATGGCGGCCAGTCGCAAGCATACGGATGAATGGACATGGACCAGACTGTCGACAGGCAGACGGTGGTGAAGACCGACTCGCCTCTCAGCGAAAGCGAAAAGAACGCCATCATCGGTGGCGTACTCCTGTCGATGCTTCTGGCAGCGCTTGACCAGACCATCGTCGCACCTGCGATGCCGACCATGGCGCGCCTGCTCGGCCATGCCGAATATCTGCCCTGGATCGTGACCGGTTACCTGTTGACCGCCACAGCGATGGCGCCGCTCTATGGCAAGATATCGGACGTTTATGGTCGCCGGCCAACGATTTACGCGGCAATCCTCATCTTCCTTGCCGGATCACTGGTTAGCGCTATGGCGCCTAACATGCTGGTCCTGATCGTCGGTCGCGCGATCCAGGGCGCCGGCGGCGGCGGCCTGTTTGCGCTGGCGCAGACCGTGATCGGTGACCTTGTGCCGCCGCGCGAGCGCGCGCGCTACTCGGCCTGGATCGCGGGGACCTGGGCGGTCGCCAGCATCGCAGGCCCGCTTTTGGGCGGCACCTTCGCCGAGCATCTCCACTGGTCGCTGATCTTCTGGATCAACATGCCGCTTGGTCTCATCGCCATGGCCATCATCAACAAGCCGCTGAGAAAGCTGCCGATCGCGGCAAAGCACCATCGCATCGATGGCCTCGGCGCGTTGTTGCTCGTCGCGGCCACCGCCTTGCTGTTGCTGGCGTTGAACTGGGGTGGCAGCGAATATCCATGGCTGTCGCGTGAAATCTTCGGGCTGCTCGCCTGTTCGGCTGTCATCTGGAGCGCGTTTGCGTTGCGGCTGCTGCGTGCAGCCGAACCGCTGATCTCGCTCGAAGTGCTTGGCAACCCGATCGTCCTTGCCGGCACGTTGTCATTGTTCCTGCTGCAGGCCGCCAATATCGGGCTCGCGGTCTACCTGCCGGTCTATTTGCAGTCCATCCTCGGGCTTTCGGCCAGTGAATCGGGAACCGCCATGCTTGGGCTCATGCTCGGCACCGTTGCGGGTGCGACATTCAGCGGCCGCACGATTCCCCGGTTCGTTCATTACAAGCGGATCGCGATGATGGGGGTGGCCTTCGCCATCCTGTGCCTCGGCATACTCAGCCTTGTGGCGGGGCATGTTTCCCTGCTGATCGTCGAGATTCTGACGACGTGCATCGGCTTGGGCAGCGGCACGACATTTCCGGTTGCCACCGTGTCGGTTCAGAATGCCGTCGATCGGGCCCATCTCGGCGTCGCCACCGGCGTACTGACCTTCCTTCGCTCTTTAGGCAGCGCGCTTGGCGTCGCCATCCTTGGTGCGGTCGCGCTCGGCTACGGCCTGCCGCTTGCCGGAGAAAGCGCCCAGGCGGCCAGCACCGCCGTCGAGGCACAGGCATTCGTGATGATCTTCATCACCGCGGCAGCGATGCTGGTCATGGCGCTCGTCGCGCTGATGCTGATGCCGGAGAAGACGCTGCGCGGCCATCCCGAGGCTCCGGTGCTGGCCGACTGACAAAAGACGTGAAGCGCGTCGGCTGCATTTGAATCAAAGCGACGCGTTCAGGAAGCTTCCACCACGCCGAGCTTCTTCTGCAGGCTGGTCGACGAGGTCGTGTACTGGAACACGATACGCTCGCCGGGGCTGATGATGCGCTTGGCGGCCTGCGCCATCAGCGCCACCTCGTGGAAGCCCGACAGGATCAGCTTCAGCTTGCCCGGATACCAGTTGATGTCGCCGACCGCGAAGATGCCGGGCACCGATGTCTGGAACTTCTCAGTATCCACCGGAATGAGGTTCTCGTGAAGATTGAGGCCCCACTCCGCGATAGGTCCGAGCTTCATGGTCAGGCCGAAGAACGGCAGCATGCGCGTACACGGCACCTCAACATCGCCGTCCGGCCCCTTGATGGTGGCCGATGACAGATGGCCCTCGGTGCCGGTCAATCCGGTCACTTGCCCGACTTGGAAATGCAGCTGCTTCATCTCCTGCATGGCATACATCTTGTTGACGCTGTCGGGCGCGGCACGGAACTCAGGCCGCCGGTGCACCAGCGTCACGCTCTTTGCCACCGGCTGCAGGTTCAGTGTCCAGTCGAGCGCCGAGTCGCCGCCACCGACAATGACGAGGTCGTGGCCGCGAAAATCCTCCATCCGGCGCACCGAATAGAAGACACTCTTGCCCTCATAGGGCTCGATCCCGGGGATCGGCGGCCGCTTGGGTTGAAAGGAGCCGCCGCCCGCGGCAATCACAACCACCTTGGCCTCGAACACCTCGTTCTCGTCGGTGATGACGCGAAAGCTGCCGTCCTCCAACTTTTCGAGGCTGGAAACCATGCGGTTGTAAGTGAAGTCAGGCTTGAACGGCGCGATCTGCTCGAGCAGTTTGTCGACCAGTCCTTGCGCCGAGATCGAAGGCCAGCCGGGAATGTCGTAGATCGGCTTTTCCGGATAGAGTTCCGCGCATTGGCCGCCCGGCCGGTCGAGAATGTCGATCAGGTGGCACTTCATGTCGAACAGGCCGAGTTCGAACACGGCGAAGAGGCCGATGGGCCCTGCCCCGACAATGAGGACGTCTGTGGTGATGGTGCCGGTCATGCGATGTGCCCCGCTGCGTGTTGTCGAGACACTGCATGAGCAAGCCGCCGCTGCCAAGCAGCAGCCGGCAAAAAACCAAAGTCTCAGCCCTGGCGGGCGGGCACACGGACAACCAGGCCGTCAAGCGCGTCGCGCACCTTGATCTGGCAGGACAGGCGTGAGTTCGGCTGGACGTCGTAGGCGAAGTCCAGCATGTCCTCTTCCATCGCTTCCGGCTCGCCGACCTCAGCCGTCCATGCTTCATCGACATAGACGTGACAGGTTGCACAGGCGCAGGCGCCGCCGCATTCCGCCTCGATCCCGGGCACAGCGTTGCGGATCGCGTTCTCCATGACCGTCGAGCCGTTTTCGGCGTCCACGTCGAACTGCGTGCCGTCATGGGCGATGAAAGTCAGCTTGGTCATTTGTCACCTGAAGGGAGTTGCAGCCGAGATAATCACTCCGGCGAGCAAGTCAACTGCCGCGCGAAAGCGCCGCCCCGCGACGTTTTTCCGCAAACCGGGTTTGGCGTCGGATTCAGCGACTGATGGCGGCGATGAAATCGCGCACTTCGTCGATCAGGGTGCCGAGCTGCTTGAGCGTCTGGTTGTCTTCCGGCCGGCGCTCGATCTCGGTGACGCAATCGGCGATGGCAAAGGCACCCACGCCCCGAGCCGAGCCCTTGAGCCCATGGGCGAGCAGAAGCCGGTCCTTGATGTCGGCATCGACTATTCTATCGCGCACCGACAGCGCCTGTTGTACAAAGAGCGCCAGCACCTCCTGTTCGAGGCTGCGGTCGCCCATCGTCTGTCGGGCAAGGTGTGCCAAATCGACCGGTCGTGACCGCCTCGATCCGGATACGTCGCCCCCGGGCATTGAGAAGGCAATGCCGCTTTCGCCACGCATGAACTCGAACTCCGTTTCTTCGATCGCCCCAAAAACCTAGGCGAATCCAGTGGACAACGGGTTAATGGATGGCCGCGAAAAATGTTGCGAAAACGGCGCCCAAATCACGGTTGCGTTAACCTTATATTTAAAGTTTTACGTATCCCGCGGAATGCATGTTTTCTTTACCCCCCTGTGTCATTACGATACGACGGGTCCATTTTCAGCCTCCTGCGCGTGGTACGACAAACAGAAATATAAGGCCCGCGGCAGCTAGTACAGGGTAGCGAAGGCATGGCAAAGAAACCAACGACGACGAGAACTCTCGACAGCGACGTGGCCAGGGAACTGGAGAAGGCGCTTGATATCGACCTCAGCAATGATGTCGGCAGTGGCGACCTCGACATCGCGGCTTCGATGGAGGATCTGGAAGCGCAGATTTCCCAGGCCGCCGACGAGTTGGCACGTGAGGGACGCAATCAGAAATCTGAGTCCGTCGTCAATCAGAGCCAGGCCCAGAGCCAGGCCGCAAAACCCGCGCCAAAGGCCAAGCCTGCCGAGTTGCGCCCCGTTGAAACACGTAATGGTGCCCAGCCCGGGGGCTTCTCGCCGGCCAATGACGATCGGCAGAAGGACTACAAAACGCTCCTGCACAGCCTCAACAGGCGTGCCTCGAACACCATTTACTGGGTTGTCGCCTTCGTTTCGCTCGCCTGGTTCGCCGGCGCCGGCGGCTTGGCCAATGTCCTTTTTGGACCGAGCATCTGGACGATCCGCACGCTCGACCAGTTCCTTGCCCGTCCGGAGCTGATCGGTCTGGCGGTTGCGGCGATTGTGCCCGTCATCCTGTTTTGGGCCTTCGCGGCCATGATTCGCCGCGCTCAGGAAATGCGCATGGCCGCCCAGTCGATGACGGAAGTGGCCTTCCGCCTGACCGAGCCGGAAAACCTTGCCCAGGATCGCGTCATGATGATCGGCCAGGCTGTTCGCCGCGAGGTCGCGGCCATGGGCGAAGGCATCGAACGCACGCTTGCCCGCGCCGTCGAACTGGAAACGCTGGTGCACAGCGAAGTCAACCAGATCGAACGCTCCTATTCCGAGAATGAATCCCGCATCCGTTCGCTGGTCGACGGGCTCGGCAGCGAACGCGAAGCCGTCGTCACCCATGCCGAGCGCGTCCGCGCCTCGATCAGCGGCGCGCATGAGACGCTGAAGGACGAGATCGGCGCCGCCTCCGACATCATTCGCGACAGCATCCTCAATGCGTCGACCAAATTGTCGATGACCATCACCAATTCTGGCGACACGCTCATCGACCGCATCAACGAAAGCTCGATGTCGATCTTTGATTCGGTGGAAGGCCGGCTCGATTCGATCACCGACCGCCTGTCGACCTCCGGCGAGGCTTTCGCCAGCCTTCTCGACACCCGCATTGCCAAGCTGACGGACACCACGGACGGCCTGACGCGGTCGTTGACCGATCTGCTCGACGATCGCACCACTGGCATGGTGTCGCTGCTTGGCGGCGCCGCGCGCACCCTCAATTCTGAATTCGAGGCCAGCCTCAACGGCATCGAACGCACGCTCGCCGAACGCGGCCAGGCGCTGATCAGCGAGTTCCAGACCCGCGCCGAGGCGCTGGATACCGGAACGCAGAAGCTCAATGCGGCCCTCGAGGCCCGCGCCCGTCAGATCAACGAGACACTGGTCGAGCGCGCCCGCGAAATCGCCCACACCTTTGCCGAGAGCAAGGACACGCTGTCGGCGATGATCGACCAGGGCAAGACCCAGATCGGCGCCGATATGGCCGACATCGTCACCTCGACCTCCTCCATGCTCGAAGCCCGCGCCAGCGACTTCGCCGGGCGCATGGAAGCCGCCCGTCACGTCGTTTCGCGTTCGTTCGACAGCGACATCCAGCGCCTCGCCGACGCCCGTGTCGGCATCGAGGAAGCCGTCGAGAACCACAGCAGAAAGCTGTCCGAAAGCCGCGAGCGCATGGCCGAGGCCATGCAGGCCGATCTGGCGAAGTTCGACGAAAGCCGCGCCGGCATCGATGCGGCGGTGACGAACCAGGTGCAGAAGCTGGCCGAAGGCCGCAGCCTGATCTCGCGTGCGCTCGAAGAGGATCTGCGCAAGGTCAATGAATCGCGGGCGGCTATCGACGCGTCGCTCGGTAGCCATCTCGAAAGGTTGGAAGAAGGCCGCAACAGGCTCTCCGCTGCCCTGAATGAAGACTCAGGGAAATTGGTGCAAGCCCGTACGATCATTGATGAAATGGTTGCCGGTCATGTCGGAAAGCTCGCCGAAGGCCGCAACATCCTATCGCGCGCCCTGGAAGCCGACCTCGGCAAACTGTCCGACAGCCGCGCCGATATCGACGGCCTGGTCGCCGGTCAGGTGGAAAAGATCGCCGAGGGCCGTGCCGTGCTCGCCAAGGCGTTGGAGAACGACATCGTCGGCATCAAGAGCCTCATCGAAACCCATTCCGCCAAACTGGCGGAAGACCGCACGCAGCTTTCCCAATCGCTGGAGAGCGATCTGTCCGGCATACGCGGCCTGATCGAAGGCCATTCGGGACGGCTGGCCGAGGACCGCAGCCTGCTGTCGCAGACCCTCGAAGCCGACCTTGCCAAGCTGGCGGAGAGCCGCTCCAGCATCGACGGGCTGGTCGCCGGCCAGGTCGAGAAGCTGGCCGAAGGCCGCGACATTCTCAAACGCGCGCTGGAATCCGATCTGAACACGATCAAGGGCGTCATATCGAGCCAGTCGGAAAAGCTGGCCGAGGATCGCGGCCAGCTTTCGCGGGTGCTGGAAACCGACCTGCAGAATGTGAACAGCGTCATCGCCGACCACATGAACAGGCTGGTGCAGGATCGTTCGACCCTGTCCAAGGCCCTTGAGGACGACCTCGCCAAGCTGGCGGATAGCCGCTCCAGCATCGACGGGCTGGTCGCCGGCCAGGTCGAGAAGCTGGCCGAAGGCCGCGACATCCTGCGGCGCGCCCTGGAAGCCGACCTTAATGCGATCAAGGGCACCATTGCCGACCAGTCGCAGAAACTGGTCGACGACCGGGCACAGTTCGCCCAGGCACTCGAGGCTGATCTCGAAAGCGTCAACGGCTTGGTCAACAGCCATTCCGAACGGCTCGCCCAGGATCGCTCGACCCTGTCGAAGTCGCTCGAGGCTGATCTCGACAGGGTCAACGGCCTGGTCAACAGTCATTCCGAACGGCTCGCCCAGGATCGTTCGACCCTGTCGAGGTCGCTTGAGGCGGATCTCGAAAACGTCGGTGGCCTCGTCAACAGCCACGCGGAAAGGCTTGTCCAGGAGCGGTCGACCCTGTCGAAGGCGCTTGAAGACGACCTCGCCAAGCTGGCCGAGAGCCGCTCCAGCATCGATGGCCTGGTCGCCGGCCAGGTCGAGAAACTCGCGGAAGGCCGCGATATTCTCAAGCGCGCGCTGGAAGCCGATCTGGCCAAGCTGGCCGAAAGCCGCTCCAGCATCGACGGTTTGGTCGCTGGTCAGGTGGAAAAGCTGGCCGAGGGCCGCGACATCCTCAAACGAGCCCTCGAAGCGGACCTGCAGAGGCTGGCCGAAAGCCGCAGCGACATCGATGACGTAATCGCCGGGCATGTCGGCAAGCTTTCTGAAGGCCGCAACATGCTGACCCGCGCGCTGGAAGACGATCTTGGCAAGCTCGCCGAGACCCGCAAGGACGTCGATCGCTCGCTGTCGGGCCACATCGACCAGATCGCCGCGAGGAGCACCGATATCTCAGCAGCAATCGCCGGCGACGTCGAGAAGATCGAGCAGGCGTTCAACCGTCAGACCGGTATCATCGAAGAACGCGCGGGCACCATGGAGCGTGCCCTCTCGACAGGCGTCGACAATATCCGCGGCGTACTTGAGAAGAGCGCCGTATTTGTCGCCGGCGCCCTGCGTGAGAAGGTGCTGGAAGTCACCAGCACGCTGCATGAGCAGGCCGGTGCCGCGTTCAGTGATGCCGACCGCAAGATCGCCGAGCGCGCCGAGCAGACCTCCGCCGCCCTGCTGGCACGGGCCGAAGACATCGCCCGCACCTTCGAGGACGCCGACCGTCGCCTGCACGCCCGCGCTGAAGATACGTCGAACGCCTTGCTCGCCCGCGCCGACGACACGTCCAGCTCGCTGCTGGCACGCGCCCATGAAACCGCCGACCAGCTGGCCGCTCGAGCAAGCCAGATCGCCGGCGCCTTCGACGTGGCGGACCAGAAGCTCGCCGCCCGCGCCCAGGAAACCGCCGACCAACTGACCGCCCGGGCCCAGGACACCGCAGACCATCTGGCCGCCCGTGCAAGCGAGATCGCCGGCACGTTCGATGCAGCCGACCAAAAGCTGGTCGCCCGTGCCATCGAAACGGCCCAGTCGCTGGCCGCGCGCGCCGGCGACATCTTGCGCAATTTCGAAGGCGCCGACCAGCAGCTCGGCATGCGCATCGGCGAGTCGGCCGAAGCGCTTGCCGCCCGTGCATCGGACCTAGGCCGCATCTTCGATGCCGCCGACCAGCAATTGGTCTCGCGCATCGCCGAAGGGTCGGAAGCATTGTCGAGCCGTGCCTCGGAAATCGGCCGCATCTTCGACGACGCGGATCAGCGCCTGGTGTCGCGCATCGCCAACAGCACCGCCACGATCGGCGAGCACGCCGAGACCATCGTCGGTGCCTTTGCCGATACCGAGCAACGGGTCGCCGAACGCGCAAGGCGGACCGGCCAGGAAATGGCCGTGCATGCGCGTGAAATCGAGCAGGCGCTGGCCGGTGCCGACGAGCGGCTTGCGTCGAGCGCTGCGGCTACGGCCGCCCGTGTCGAAGAGCAGGTCTCTGGCGTCGAGAACCGTCTCGCCCACACGGCCGAAACGATGGGCCAGAAGCTCAACGAGCAGGTGTCGAATGCCGAGGCGCAACTCGTCTCGCGCGCCAATGTCATCGCGGAAACGTTCACCGCGGTTGGCCAGCATATCGGCCAGAGCACCAACGATGCCGCCAAGACGATCGGCGCCAACACCCGCGAACTCAACACCATGCTCGCGGCACGTTCGGCCGAAATGTCGAAGATCCTCGACGAAACGGCACGGCCTTTGGTCGAGCGCTTCGCGCAAGGCGGCTCGGAACTGCAAAAGAGCATGGAAGCGGTCACCGAACGCGCCACCGAGAAGCTGCGCAGCGAGAATGCCGCACTTGTCGACGCACTCGCCAGCCGTACCGCCGAGACCTTGTCGGCGGTCGAAGGCGCCCGCTCGTCGCTGTCCGACAGCGTCGCCGACCTCATCGGCCGCATGACCAAGTCAAGCTCGCAGCTCGGTCAGCTGATCGAACAGGCCGCGGTCAATCTCGGCCAGGTCGATGAACGCCTCAGCGGCAGCACGCAAAGTTTCGCCGCCACCACCGAGAAGGCCGCGCAGACCTTTGCCAGCTCAGCGCGTCTGGTCGATTCGAACACGACAAGGCTGACGGAACTGTCGTCGTCCACCTTGCGCGAGGTCGCGTCGATCGCCACCAAGTTCGACGAACATAGCCGCCTGCTCTCCAGTGCTTCGGACCTGTTGAGCTCGGCCCAGAGCAATTTGGAACACACGCTCGAAAGGCAGTCGTCGCTCGAAGACCTCGCCGTCGGCCTGGTCAAGAAGTCGGAAGATCTCGAAAGGGTCATGCGCTCGTTCGAAAATCTCGTCGGCCAGACGCTGCAGAACGCCGAAGGCAAGACGATGGAGTCGGCCGACAAGATCCGCAACGCCATCACCGACGTCGTCGACTCGGCCACCAAGCGCTTCGCCGATGCGACCGAGGAGATGCGGCGAACCGCGGGCTCGATCAAGAGCGAACTCGACTTGACCCGCGCCGAGCTCAAGAAGGGCGTCATCGAAATGCCCGAGGAGGCCAAGGAATCGACCTCGGCCATCCGCCGCGCCGTTTCCGAGCAGATCAATGCGCTGAAAGAGCTGTCCGAGATCGTTGCGAAATCTGCCCGCAATGGTGAGGGATCCGAGCCACGCAATCTGCGCCCGGCGCCGCAAGCGCCTGCCGCACGCGCCGCCGAGCCGCCGCGTCGCGCACCGGAAGCGCCGCAGCCGGAGCTGCGCTCACCTCAGGCGCCCTTGGGCGGCCCTGCATTGCGCGGCACGCTCGACCTTGAGCGTCCGGCCGACGCGGCACCGCGTCCGCGCCCGGACGCCAATGCCCGCACGCCTCAGGGCGGCTGGGTGCGCGATCTGCTGACCGCGGCGTCGAATGACGAGGATCTGAGGCCGGCTGCACCCTCGGGGCCGGCGGACGCGCCGCGCGCGGCGCCTGCCCAGCGCTCGCCCCTGCATGTCGTGGAATCTCTGAACTCGCTGTCCGTGGATATCGCGCGGGCCATCGACCACGACGCATCGATCGAGTTGTGGAACCGCTACCGGCGCGGCGAGCGTGACGTGTTCACGCGGCGGCTCTACACGCTGAAGGGTCAGCAGACGTTCGACGACATCCGTCGCAAGTACCAGGCGGAGGCCGAGTTCCGCGCCGCCGTCGACCGTTACTGCGACGATTTCGAGAAGCTGCTCAAGGATGTCTCGCGCAACGACCGCGACAACATCATGGCGCAGACCTACCTGACGTCGGACACTGGCAAGGTCTACACCATGCTGGCCCACGCCAGCGGCCGCCTGCACTAGGGACGGCTGCTGCAACAAACAAAAGGCGGGAAATTTCCCGCCTTTTTCATCTCGACCTATTTGCATTGTTGGCGCATCTACGGCGCTGCGGCTGTTGCAGCGTCACTGACTACAGCGTTGGCAGAAGTGTTATGGATCAAGCCTTACGGAAATCAGATCACCGAATCCGTCCAGTGCACGATCTGCCTGGCCGCATCGCCGAACGCGTTGTCGAGTGCGCTGACATAGGCTGGATTGCCGCTGCCTGAAACAGGCGCTGAGGCGGTGAAGCTCTTGGAGGCACGCACCTCGCCATTGCGGTCGTTGAGGATGCGCACGAACAGATCGACCTCGGCATGCTCGCCGCCGTCGACGCTCACCTCGAACGAACGGATCTCGACGATCACCTGATAATCGATGGCCAGGCCCTCGCCCGGCTTGCCGACGCCGGCAAAACTGCCCGAACGCTGGAACGTCTCGGCCAGCCGCGCCTGCACGATCAGCGGCAGCCGGTCGGCCCACTGCGCTCCCTTGAGATACTGGAGCGAGCGATCCGATGGCTTGATGACGATGTTCTGGCTGTCCAGTGCCTTGAGCGCCGACGGCTGCGCGATCAGGATCTGGCGACGGCTGTGGCCGCGCGCAGCAACCGAAGGCGCCGACAGCTCAAAGGTGTCGAGTGGCGCAGGCTTGCCTCCAAACACCGCGCAGCCGGCCAGCGTCAGGGCAAGCAGTGCCGCAGCCGATGTCAACCCGCCCGTTCTCAACCACACAGACTTCACGCGCGATCCCCGTTGTCCCCGGATCGTAAGATCAACCCGCTTTTGCGGCTCATGTTATTGGGGCGCACCAACTCCGAAGTCAACGCCGCGCCCTGCCATCGAACTGCCTTACCTCGCCTTCGCCACCCGAAAGGATGCGCTGCGGATTGCGGCTGAGATCGGTCACCGCCTCCTCAATGCGGCTGATCGAGCGGCGGCTGTCCTGCACCAGCGCCTCGACATTCGACAGCCCCTGGCCCGAGAAACGTGTCAGATTGTCGGTTATGACGCCAAGGCGGGCATTCAGCGTGTCGGCAACTTGCTTGAACGATTTCAGTGTGGCCCTGGCGTCGGCCATCACGCCATCGGCCTGCCCGGAACCGAGCAAGTGGTCGACCCTGGCGAGGATGCCATCGACACGCACCGAGGCGTCGTTGAGCCGCTGCGCCAGTTGCTTGGCATCCTTGATCGTCTGGTTGATGTCGTCGGCCCGGTTGGCGAACTTGTCAGTCACCTCTGCGATGTCGGCGGCTGCCTTGTTGGCGCTTTCGCTGGCCTTCTGGATGTTGGCAAGCGCTGTGCGCACCTGCGCCGGATCGATGCCGTCGAGCACGCCGTCGACCTTTGCCAGCGTGCCTTGCGTCTGCTTGGCAAAATCGTTGACCGACCCGACCGCCGTGTCGACGTTCTTGATCACGCCGTCGAGCTGCCGCGACGTTTCCTTGAGGTTGCCCGTCACCGTGTCGACGTTGGCGACAATGCTCTTGATCTTGTCCTTGTCGACGGCATTGAGCAGGCCCTCGGCTGCCTTCAGCGTGCCGTCGAGCTTGCCGGAAACGCCTTTCAGCTCATCGGCCAGCGCACTGGCGGCGGACAGGAACTTGTCGATGCCGTCCGAATTCTTGGCCAGCGCATCGGAGAAGGTCTGCACGTTGTGCACGGTCTGGGTCAGTGGTCCGCGAACGTCCCTGGTGAAGCCTTCCAGCTCCGTGAGCACCTTGTCGGCGCGGGTGAAGATGTTCTGCGCTGTCTGCAAAAGGTTGGTCACGGCAGAGGGATTGGCGACGATCTCGGCGACCTTGCCTTCCTTTTCCGCCTGGTCGAGGAGTTTTACTTCCTTGGGGTCGGCGCCCTTGAGCTCGATATTGGCCTGTCCGGTGAGGCCCGCAAGACCGATATCGGCCTGCGTCGACTTGGTGATCGGCGTCAGGCGATCGATCTCGGTGTCGGCGATGGCGACTGTCGGATTGTCGACGTCGATATAGACGCGCCTGACATCGCCGACCTTGACGCCGTTGAACAGCACGAAACTGCCGCGGCCAAGCCCGGACGCCGAACCCGGGATGCGCACGCGCAGCACCGTCGTCTCGCCCTTTTCGCCGATCGCCGCCGTCCAGTAGACGAAGGCGAACGCCGCCAGGATCGCGGCCAGCGTGAAAATGCCGACGATGACGTAGTTGGCTCTGGTTTCCATTGTCCCACTTATGGCTATGCGCGCGCCGCAAGATCAAGTTGCCGGGCGCGTTTTCCGCGGAAATAGGACTTTACCCACGGCTCCTCGCTCTTCAGCATGTCGTCGATGGTACCTTCGACCAGCACTTTCTTGTTGCCGAGCACGGCCACGCGGTCGCAGGCGGTAAAAAGCGTGTCGAGATCATGTGTCACCATATAGACGGTCAGGTCCATCGTATCGCGCAGCTTGACGACCAGTTCGTCGAATTCCGCCGCACTGATCGGATCGAGGCCGGATGTCGGCTCGTCGAGGAAGACGATATCAGGGTCGAGCGCCAATGCCCGCGCCAGCGCCGCTCGCTTGATCATGCCTCCGGAAAGTTCCGATGGAAACTTATGCGCCGCGTCCGGCGGCAATCCGACCAGCTCGACCTTGAGCATCGCCAGTTCGTCCATCAGCTTTTTCGGCAGGTCGAGATATTCGCGCATCGGCACCTGGACGTTCTCCAGCACCGTCAGGGCTGAAAACAGCGCACCGTGCTGGAACAGCACGCCCAGCCGCATATCGACGCGCAGGCGCTCAACCTCGCTCGCCTTCTCGATGTCGAGGCCGAACAGCTTGATCGTGCCCGACTGTTTGCGCGTCAAGCCGAGAATGGTGCGCAACAGAACGGATTTGCCAGCACCCGAGGCACCGACAAAGCCGAGAATCTCGCCGCGCCTGATATCGAGCGACAGCTTGTCGAGGATGACCTTGTCAGCGAAGGACACGGTGATGTCATGGGCGGAAAGCACGACGTCGCCCTCGCCCGTGTGGTCCGCCACCGCACCTGCCTTTTTCCGGTTTCGCAGCTTCATCTCAGAACTCGATCGCTGCGTAGAAGATGGCGAAAAGTCCATCGAGGATGATGACGACGAAGATCGACTTCACCACCGAAGCGGTCACGTGCTGGCCAAGCGATTCCGCGCTGCCGCCGACTTTCATGCCCTCCACCGAGGCAATCGTGCCGATGATCATCGCCATGAACGGCGCCTTGATCAGGCCGGCAAAGATGGTGCTTAGATCGATAGCGACGCGCAACCGGTCGAGGAAGGCGGCGGGCGGGATGTCGGAATAGAGCCAAGCGGCGACGATGCCGCCACCAAGTGCCGCGAAATTGGCTATGATGGTCAGGCACGGCAAGGCGATCACCAGCGCCACCAGCCGTGGAAACACCAGCACGCCGATCGGGTTGAGCCCGATGACCTTCAGCGCATCCACCTCTTCGCGCATTTTCATCGAGCCGATCTCGGCGGTGATCGCGCTGCCCGAGCGGCCGGCGATCATGATCGCCGTCATCAGCACACCGAGCTCGCGCAGGATCAGCACGCCGACCAGATCGACGACGAAAATATCGGCGCCGAAATAGCTGAGCTGATAGGCGCCTTGCTGGGCAACGATGGCGCCGACGATCGCCGACATTAGCACCACCACCGGAATGGCGCCGACACCCATGCGGTCGATCTGGTTGAAGATCGCCGCCGGGTTGACGGCATGACCACGGCCGAGCTTCATCTGCGCGCCGCGGATGGTGGCGCCAAGTATGTTCATCGAGGAAAGAAAGTCGTCGCGCATCTCGTAGACGCGCCGGCCGACCGCCTCCAGCGCGCGAATGACGATGTTGGGCGGTCGCGCCGGGCCGGATTCGCGGTCGCGCCGCACAGCCTCGCCCACCGCGTCGAGCAGGATCGACGCGATCTCGCTCTGGCCTTGCAACTGGATCTTGACGCCCTTCTTCTCGAAGGCGCTGACCAGCCGGTCGATCAGCCAGGCGCCGGCGGTGTCCATCTTCTCGATCTTGGAAAGATCGAGCGCCAAAATCTTGAAACCGCTGCGTTTCTCTATTCTGCGCAGGTCGGCGTCGATCAACGCCACGGTCCGTGTCGTCCAGGTTCCGGAGAAGGCGCAGCCGAGAACGCCGTCCTCCTCGCCGATCGCCACGCGCGGTTCGTGGTCAGCCTTCCCTGCGGTCGTGCCGCTTGCGTCGCGCTTGCCGATGTTGAACATGGCATCCTGTTTAGCTTGACGGGTCTGACCTGTCGATTTGCCGACAACGCTTGTCGCACAGCAGGAGCAGAAAAATATGGCGCGTGTCATTTCGGTCGAGGCCGAGCGTTTTCCAATCGCAGGAACCTTTACGATTTCGCGCGGTTCCAAGACCGAAGCCGAAGTGATCTCCTGCACGATCATCGAGGGCAGCCACGCCGGCCGCGGCGAATGCGTTCCCTACAAGCGCTATGGCGAGACGATGGACGGCGTGCGCGAGGCGATCGAGGCCATGCGCGACCGGATCGCCGGCGGCATCAGCCGAACCGCCTTGCTCACGGCCATGCCGGCCGGAGCTGCCCGCAACGCTATCGACTGCGCGCTGTGGGATCTGGAAGCAAAGGTCAGCGGAATACCGGTAGCCGATGCCATAGGTGCTGCTCCCTTACGGACGCTCGAAACCGCCTACACGCTGTCGCTCGGCGAACCGGAGGCGATGGCGGCACAGGCCCGCGCCAATGCGGCGCGGCCCCTGCTCAAGGTCAAGATCGGTGGCGACAACGATATCGCTCGCATTCGCGCGGTGAGGCAAGCAGCGCCTGACAGCCGCATCATCCTCGATGCCAATGAGGGCTGGACCGACGAGAATGTCGTTGCGAACCTCGCTTTTGCCGCTGAGCAGGGCATTGCGCTGATCGAACAGCCGTTGCCGGCCGGCCATGACGAGATCCTGCGCCATATTGCACATCCGGTGCCGATCTGCGCCGATGAAAGCGTGCACGAGGTGAAGAACCTCGGAGATCTTATCGGCCTCTACGACGCCGTAAACATCAAGCTCGACAAGTCGGGCGGCCTGACAGCCGCCCTTGTGTTGCGCGATCGCGCCCGCGAACTCGGTTTCGGCGTGATGGTCGGCTGCATGGTGGGTACGTCGCTGGCGATGGCGCCGGCGGTGCTGCTCGCTCAGGATGCCGATTTCGTCGACCTCGACGGTCCGCTGCTGCTGGCTCGCGACCGTGTTCCCGGCCTTGTCTATCAGGGATCGCTGGTGTCACCGCCTGAGAAGGCGCTGTGGGGCTGAGCGCGCCGCAAGCCCGATCAGTACCAGGCCGATCAAGGCGATCGGGACCATGGCAAAAAAGCCGTCGACACCGAACCGCTCGTAAAGCGGGCCGGATGCCAGCGTCATTACCGCCATGAAGAAGCCGTTGGAGAAATAGGCGATGCCTTGCGCGGCACCGGTTCTTTCCTCGGAGACCGTTTCGCCGATCATCTTCTGCAGGCCGATCAGCACCAGCGCCACCGAGACCGAGTGCAGCGTCTGGACGCCGAAAAATCCTGCAATGCCGAGGCCGAGCGGCCAGATCAGCGGAAAGGCGATCCAGCGCACGATCGCGCCGATCCCCGCCATCGCGATGATCGACACGACGGAAAACCGGTCGAAAAAGCGGGTGAACATCATGAACATGCAGACTTCCGAAACTACGCCCGACGCCCACAAAAGGCCAACAACCGAATCGCTGATACCGATCGATTTCCAGTAGATGGAGACGAAGCCGTAGAGGAATGCGTGGCTGGCGGTGATGACGCCGACACCGATCGAAAAATACAGGAAATATGGGTTGAGAAGCTTCGGCGCGGCGTGCTGGATATCGGTGGCCGACAGCGGCGAGGCGCGCCGCGGACGGCCAAGACGCGGCGCCAGCAGGCCGGCGGCAAGGGCGGCGACAAACGCCACGAGAATGATCACCGGAACGGCCCGAGAGCCTGTCGCCGCCAGAATGAAGCCACCCGCGACATTGGCGAACAGATAGGAGATCGAGCCCCATTTGCGCATGCTGGCATAGTTCGAGCCGAAGCGGCGCACGCCTGAAAGCGCCAGCGAATCGGCGATCGGCGAATGCGGCGTCCACACGATTGTCAGCGCCAACGACACCGCCAGCACCGTCGCATAGGTCGGCACCAGGAAATAACCGGCCGACAAGAGCAGCGACGCAGCCACCAGCGCGACATAGACATCGGCGCGATCCCTGGCACGGTCGGCGAGCGCGGTCAGCAACGGCGTCGTCACCACGCGCAGGAACATGGGCGCCGCCAGGATGACGGCGATCTGCTCGGCATGAAAACCCTTGGCCTGCAGCCACAGCGGAAAATATGGCAGATGTGTTCCGAGCGGCACGAACAGCGTCGCGAAGATCATGCTCATGCGCAGTTCGAAATGGCGTGGCTTGACGAGTTGTTCGGGCGAAAGCGGCGGCAGGGACATGAATCGATCCAACCACGCTGCACTCGACCTGACGGCAACGTGTATCGATCCCTTAACATGGGCAAAAACCCGGCGGAACCGCTTGGACCAATCGATTGATCCCGGACCCGGGACGACCGCCGGCGCTATGCCGCCTGCCCTACCCGTTCTTCGATGAGCAGCGGGATAAAGGGCTCGTCCGGTGCCTCGGGCAGCACCTGTGCCCAGGTTAGGATTTGCATCCGACCGTCAAAATGTTCGACCACGGCCGTGCAGCTTTCCACCCAGTCGCCGGTGTTGATGTACTGGACATCGCCGAAATTCTCGATGACGGCATGATGGATGTGGCCGCAGATGACGCCGTCGACATGCGAGCGGCGCGCCTCGTCCGCAAGCATGGTTTGGAACGAGCCGATGAAATTCACCGCCTTCTTGACGTTGACCTTGGCCCAGGAGGAGAACGACCAGTATGGCAGTCCGAGTAGCTGGCGCAGCCGCGTCACCACGCGGTTGACCAGCATAGCCGCGTCATAGGCGTGGTCGCCGAGATAGGCCAGCCAGCGCGCATTATGGACGACGGTGTCGAACTGGTCGCCGTGGATGACGAGCAGGCGCTTGCCGTCGGCAGTCTCGTGGATGGCGCGGTCGGCGACGACGATGCCGCCGAAATGCACACCCTGGAACTGGCGGGCGAATTCGTCATGGTTGCCGGCGATGTAGGTGATGTTGGCGCCCTTGCGCGCCTTGCGCAGCAATTTCTGCACGACATCATTGTGGCTTTGCGGCCAGTGCCAGTTCCGCCGCAGCCGCCAGCCGTCGACGATGTCCCCGACCAGATAGATGATGTCAGCGTCATGATGGCGCAGGAAATCGATCAGGAATTCGGCCCTCGCCGCCTTCGAGCCCAAATGGACATCGGAAATGAACATGCTGCGGAAAGTGCGGGGCTCTTGGCCGGACATCGCGATTTTCACCGTTGCTTCGCGACAGCCTATGCCCCGATTCATGCAACAACCGTATGACGGTTGCGATTGGTCCTGCCGAAGGACTAGCTTGCCGCCGGATCACAAGGAGAAATCATCATGGATCTCGGCATCAGCGGGAAAAAGGCCATCGTCTGCGCTTCGAGCAAGGGACTTGGACGCGGTTGCGCGATGGCGCTGGCGGAAGCCGGATGCGACATCGTCGTCAACGGGCGCAATGCAGATCTGGTGGCGAAAACCGCCGCGGAGTTGCGCCAGCGTTACGGCGTCACGGTAACGGAAGTCGTTGGTGACGTTTCCAAGCCCGAGGTGCAAAAGGCGCTGCTCGCGGCCTGCCCGGAACCGGATATCCTCGTCAACAACAATGGTGGACCGCCGCTTCGCGATTTTCGCACGCTCGACCGCGAAAAGATCCTCGAAGGCGTCACCCAGAACATGGTGACGCCGATCGAGCTGGTCCAGGCTGTCCTCGACGGCATGGCAGCGCGCGGCTTCGGCCGTATCGTCAACATCACTTCACTATCGGTCTACGTGCCCATTCCCGGCCTCGACCTGTCGTCCGGCGCGCGCGCCGGCCTGACATCGTTCCTGGCCGGCGTGGCGCGGACGGTGGTGGATCGCAACGTGACCATCAACAGTCTTTTGCCGGGCAAGCTCGACACCGACCGGCTGCGCGGACCGCACGAGGCCGGCACATCAGAAGATCCTGCCGCAGCTGCCGCACGCAAGACCCGCATCAGCGCCGATGTTCCGGCCAAGCGGCTCGGCACGCCGGAGGAATTCGGCCAGATCTGCGCCTTCCTGTGCTCGGTCCATGCCGGCTATCTGACGGGGCAGAACATACCGGTCGATGGCGGTCTCTACGTCAGCGCCTTCTGATCGAAGCGCCTGCCAACCAGCAGGACTCATTTGCTATCGAATCGGCATAAGTCATTGATAGTTAACCGTTTTAGACGCACCGCCGGGTAAAGCTGCCGGCGCGTCATTTAGCGTCGCGAAAAACCTCGGCTGCATGCTAAAAGGGGTCTTCACGCAGATTCCGAGGGAGCAGCCGCATGGAAGGCGAGAGCAAAAAGACGGCACGTTCGGACCTCGACGAAGCCGCCCTCTACTTCCACAAGCACCCAAGGCCGGGAAAGCTCGAGATCCAGGCGACCAAGCCGCTCGGTAACCAGCGTGACCTCGCGCTCGCCTATTCGCCAGGCGTCGCCGCCCCTTGCCTGGAAATCCGCGACGATCCGGCGAGCGCCGCCGACTACACCGCGCGTGCCAATCTGGTCGGCGTCGTCTCCAACGGGTCGGCCGTGCTCGGCCTCGGCAATATTGGCCCGCTGGCCTCCAAGCCGGTCATGGAAGGCAAGGCCGTCCTGTTCAAGAAGTTCGCCGGCATCGACGTCTTCGACATCGAGATCGACGCGCCGGGGATAGAGCGCATGGTCGAGACGATCTCGGCGCTGGAGCCGACCTTCGGCGGCATCAACCTCGAAGACATCAAGGCGCCGGAGTGCTTCGAGGTCGAGGAGCAGTTGAAGGCCCGCATGGGCATTCCGGTCTTCCACGACGACCAGCACGGCACCGCCATCATCGTCGCCGCCGCCGTGCTCAACGGACTGGAATTCGCCGGCAAGACCATAACGGACATCAAGATCGTCAGCTCTGGCGCCGGCGCTGCCGCCCTTGCCTGCCTCAACCTGTTGGTTTCGCTTGGTGCGCGGGTGGAAAACATCTGGGTCACCGACCGTTTCGGCGTCGCCTATAAGGGCCGCACCGACGAGATGGACCGCTGGAAAGATCCTTATGTGAAGGACACGGACGCACGCACGCTGGCCGATGTCATATCAGGCGCCGACGTCTTTCTCGGCCTGTCGGCGGCAGGCGTGCTGAAGCCGGAACTGCTCCAGCATATGGCGCCGAAGCCGCTGATCCTGGCGCTGGCCAACCCGAATCCCGAGATCATGCCGGAGGTGGCGCGCGCCGCGCGCCCCGATGCGATGATCTGCACCGGCCGTTCCGATTTTCCCAATCAAGTCAACAATGTACTGTGCTTTCCTTACATCTTTCGCGGCGCACTCGACTGCGGCGCCAGCGCCATCAACGAGGAGATGAAGATGGCAGCGGTGCGGGCGATCGCAGCACTCGCCCGTGAAGAACCTTCCGATGTCGCCGCCCGTGCCTATTCCGGCGAGACGCCAATCTTCGGCCCCGAGTTCCTGATCCCCTCGCCCTTCGATCCGCGCCTGATCCTGCGCATCGCCCCGGCGGTCGCCAAGGCTGCCTGTGATACCGGTGTCGCGACCAGGCCGATCACCGACTTCGCCGCCTATATCGACAAGCTCAACCGCTTCGTCTTCCGCTCCGGCCTGGTGATGAAGCCGGTGTTCTCGTCGGCCAAGGCATCGACCGCCAAGCGCGTCATCTACGCCGACGGCGAGGACGAGCGCGTGCTGCGCGCCGCCCAGGTGGTGCTCGAGGAGGGCATCGCCGAACCGATTCTGATCGGCCGCCCGCATGTTATCGAAGTGCGCCTGAAGCGTTATGGGCTGCGCATCAAGCCCGGCGTCGATTTCGGCCTGATCAATCCCGAGGACGATCCGCGCTATCGCCACTATGTCGACCTGCTGATCGAACTCGCCGGCCGCCGCGGCGTGACGACGGAGGCCGCGCGCACCATGGTGCGCACCGACAACACGGTGATCGCAGCACTTGCGCTGAAGCGCGGCGATGCCGACGCCATGGTCTGCGGCCTCGAAGGCCGCTTCGAGCGGCATCTGCGCAATGTCACGCTGATCATAGGCCCGCGCACCGGCGTCAGGGATCGCGACCTCTCCACGCTCTCGATGCTGATCTCGCAGCGCGGCATCATCTTCCTTACCGACACGCACGTCTCCGTCGACCCGACGGCCGAGGAGATCGCCGAGATGACGGTGCTGGCAGCAGAAGAAATCCAGCGTTTCGGCATCGAGCCGAAGGCAGCACTCCTGTCGCATTCCGATTTCGGCTCGCGCGATTCGCCGAGCGCGATCAAGATGCGGCAAGCGGCGGCGATCCTGGCGCGTATCGCGCCCGAGCTGGAGTGCGACGGCGAGATGCATGCCGATACTGCGTTGTCGGAGCATCTGCGTCAACGCGTCTATCCCCACTCCAGGCTGAAGGGCGAAGCCAATCTGCTGGTGTTTCCCAACCTCGATTCGGCCAACATCACGCTGACCGCGCTCAGGACCATGATGGATGCACTGCATGTCGGGCCGATCCTGCTCGGCACCGACATGCCGGCGCACATATTGACGCCTTCGGTCACGTCACGCGGCGTGGTCAACATGACGGCACTGGCCGTGGTCGAAGCCGCCCATAAGGCGCAGGCGGTCGTCAATCTGGGCTGAACGCGGATTTCGCGGTAAACTGCAGTTAACCGCGAACACGGTAGCCTTGCAGGCCAGCGGGCGGGATTTGGGCAGGCGGAGTTTGGGTGGATGCCAAGCGGAGGGTGGAAGCAGGCGCATGCTGCCGTGCTGCTTGGCCTCCTATTGTCCGCAACATGGGGGGTAGCCGAGCCACAGGCCGCCTCCCGAATCTGCCGCCAGTTGGAAAACGACCTTGCCGCAGCCTCTCGCGGTGGCGGTGGCGGTCCGGCGCTGATCCGGAAATACGAGTCCGCAATTGCCCGGCAACGCGAGCAGATTTCGAAGGCTCGCAGCCAAGCGAGCCGGGCTGGGTGCGGTTTTTCGCTGTTTGGCCGCAACCTCGATCAATGTGCCGGGCTCAACGCCACCATCGACCGTATGAATGCCAATCTCGATGCGCTGCAGAGCAAGCGCGAGCGGCTGGTCGACGGCGGCTCGCGCCGTGACCGTGGACGCATCCTGGCGGCGCTTGATGCCAATGGCTGCCGCGACGACACAGTTGCGCCAAGGCGCGCGCCGCTGCAGGAAGCCAACCGCGAAGGCGGCAGCACAAATCTGTTCGATCAGCTTTTCGGCGGCAACAGCCAGCAGCTCGATACATCGGATACGCTTGATCAGCTTGACGATCCCGGCGAGGAGCGCAGCGTCCGCCGGGTGCTCAACCGGCCCGGCATACCGGACTTTCCGAGCGTCGGCGGCGAATTCCACACCTCCTGTGTGCGCACCTGCGACGGCTACTTCTTCCCGATGTCGAACTCGGCCTCGGCAGGCGATTTCGAACGTGACCAGAAGAATTGCGAATCGAGCTGCCCCGGCACCGAGATGCAGGTTTTCTATTCGCGCGGCATGGACGACGATTCGGCCTCGATGACATCATCGGTCACCGGCCGGCCCTATAGCGAATTGCCGACCGCCTATCTCTACAAGCAGCCAGACATGTCGCGGCCGCCGGCTTGCGGCTGCAACGCCGCGCAGAATTTCCAGATCATCGCCGGCAACCCGCCGAATCCGGAACGATCCCAGCCCGAAACGAATGCTGCACCGATCATCCCGGTCCCGGTTTCCAAGCCGGACCCGGGTTCCGATCCGGAAACCTTGGCCAATCTGCAAGGTGGGCTCGACCGCGAGGCGATCAAGAGGCTTTCCGCCAAACCGGTGACGTCGCCGGTATCAGCCTTGCCGCCGGACCAGCGCAAAATCAGGGTCGTCGGGCCAACGTTCCTTCCCGACCCATCAGCGGCAATAGATCTGCAAGCTCCGGCCCCGAAGGCAGCCCGGTAAGCGCAAGCCTGAGCGGCATGAACAAGGCCTTGCCCTTGCGCTCGGTCGCTTCCCTGATCTTGCCCGTCCAATCCTTCCAGATCGTCGCGGTCCAGGGTTCCTCCGGCAGCAGATCGAACGCCTTTTGAAGGAAATTGCGGTCGTCATCGGAAAATTCCGGCTTCTCCTGCGGTCCTTCGCGCAGGATACGCCACCAGTTGGCCGCATCGGCCAGCCTGTCGAGATTGCCACGCACTGCCAGCCAGAACCGTTCGGCCTCTTCGCCCGAGACGCCGAGCACGATCAGCCGGTCTTGCGCCTCGGCGAATGGCATGTGGTGCAGCAGTGTCCGGTTGAGCACGAACAGCTCGTCCGGATCGAATTTGGCCGCGGATTTCGATGTCGCCGAAGGATCGAAATGTTCGGCGAGTTCACTCATCGTCGGCATCGCCGCAACGTTCTCCGACGTGCCGACCAGCACGGCCAGCGAAGCGACCGCCATAGGCTCGATGCCGTCCTCGCGCAGGCTTTCGATGGAGAGCGCGCCGGTACGCTTCGACAGTCCCTCGCCCGATGCGGTGGTCAGCAGATTGTGGTGGCCGAATACTGGCGGCTCGGCCGCCAGCGCCTTGAACAGCGCAATCTGCACGCCGGTGTTGGTGACGTGGTCGTCGCCACGGATGATATGACTGATGCCCATCTCGATGTCGTCGACCACGGAGGGAAGCGTATAGAGGTAAGTACCGTCCTCGCGAACCAGCACTGGATCGGAAAGCGAGGCAAGGTCGACCGTTTCCTCGCCGCGCACCAGATCGTTCCACTGGATTTCGGTGCGTTCCGGCTGTTGCGGATCGACCGAGAAATTTGGGAGGAGAAAACGCCAGTGCGGCCGGCGGCCATCGGCCTGGTATTCGGCAATCTGCTCGTGCGTCAGGGCCAGCGCCTCGCGGCCATAGACCGGCGGCAGGCCGCGCGTTCGGCGCACCTTGCGGCGGAGATCGAGCTCCTCCGGCGTTTCGTAGCAAGCATAAAGAACACCTGATGCCTTCAGCCTCTCAACCGCCGCGTCATAGATTTCGAAACGCCGCGACTGGTACTCGGTGGCGTCCGGGAAAATGCCCAGCCAATGCAGATCGTAGAGGATGGCGTCGGAAAATTCCTGCTTCGAGCGGGCAATGTCAGTGTCGTCGAAGCGCTGGATGAAGCGGCCCTTGTTGTTCATGGCAAACAGCCAGTTGAACAAGGCCGTGCGCGCATTGCCGATATGGATGCGGCCGGTTGGCGACGGGGCGAAACGAACGGTAACTGTCATAAGCGGGGCGTACCGGATGCTTTTGCGGTTGACAAGACGCGCCCCCGCGTTGCCCGGCAGACATAGAACATGGCGGCTGGAATGAAAAGACCGGCCGGCGTGCGCCTCAGTCGGCGCTTAGGCGGCGGCCAGCTTCCGACCGCAGCCAGCCGGTGGCGCCGCCGAACGGATCGTTGAAGGCGATCAGCGGCCGAAGTCATCGGAACTGAGGCGGGTCCAGCGGTCGCCCATCACCCCACCGATAAAGACATCGCCGGAGCGGACCGCTTCCGCAACCTCGGCGATTCGCGAGCGGACCATCGTCCCCCCGGCATAGCGGAAGAAGAGATTCTTATAGCCGAAGAGTTGGGGCATGAATCTGCTCTGTGTCTGCCCGGTGATACCCACGCAGCCCATTTCCCACGCGGCCGCGATGAGCCCATCCAGCGTCGCGCGCCAGTGCGATCCGGACGCCTGGATTTGCAACAGGCTCGCGATGTCGCCGGCTTGACCGTAGAAGGCATAACAACCGAGCATTTTGCCCGTTTCGTCGTAGCTTCCACCAAAATGAAGTGGGCCGTCGGCCCGCTTCTCGGCCGCCAGTGCGAGCAGCCGTGGCAACTCGCCATTCTTCCAACTTGGACGAAGGGAGTAATCGGACAGGAGGGTCGGCAGCCGCTCGGCAAATTGTGCGGCATCGATCGGCTTGCAGTGGACGCGTTGCGACGGCAAAGCCTGGACGGGGGGCTCGAACCGTCTTTTCGCAAGGCTATCCAGTGCTCGTGCGCAGGGATCGAGCGCCAAGCGAGGCAGGCCGGGCCATTTACGGTGCAGCGTGGCGGCGGCCATCGCGGCCGGCCGGAAAACATAGGTCCATCCGAGACAATGCACCGGCAGAAGCTGATATTTCATCGGGCGCGCGAAGGCCAAAGATGTCCGGTTGGCCGAATCGGTTAGCTGCAGATCGAATTCGCCCTGGTGCAAGGCACGCAGCAATTGCGGTCCGGCCGTACCGTCATCAGTGCCGGGGTCGGCCATGAGTGGACCGATGATCGCCGCGTTCAATGCCGCTCCCTTGAGCTCGTAGCGAGCTTTCAGGACGCCGAGGAAACCACCCAGACGACCCTGCCGGTTGATCTGGACGAGAGCGCTGCTCACGCCGGTCTGGCTGGCAGGGTCAAGATAAATCTCTCTCATATAATCGGCCGTCTCCGCGATCGCGCGTTCGAGGAGACGACGCCGCCGCCGGCGAAACTTGGTCAGGAAGAGTGTGGCGACGCCCTCGAGATCTGAGGCAGCGAGCGGCCGAACCGAGCCGTGCCGAGATTCCAGCACCGACGGCGCAGCAAGCTTTTCGGGACCGCCATTTGCGGAAACAAGATGCATCGTAAGGACCGCCTCCTGGTTGCTTGCGTATGGATATATTAGCCAATGATCGAAACAACGCATCTTCGATGGGTAGCGTAAACAGACGTCTCACCCAGGAGCTGGAAAGGCACTCCACAGTCGGATTTGCTTGGCCGGTATACGCTGGGTGACAGATTTGCGCTGCGCCACTCCCGCTGGCTGATAGTGCCTAATCGAGGTGGCCGTCGGCCGAAGCCGGCGGCCACCTCAGTGTCAGGTCACCAGACCCTTGGTCAGTTCCAGCGCCTGGCGCTCGAACAGGCGGCGATAGATGCCGCCTTTCAGCCGGATCAGCTCGTCATGCGAACCTTCCTCGACGATCTTGCCGCGGTCGAAGACCAGCAGCCTGTCGAGCGCCCGCACCGTCGAAAGCCGGTGCGCGATGACCAACGTGGTGCGACCGACCATCAGCCGCTCCATCGCCTGCTGGATCAGCACTTCCGATTCGGAATCGAGGCTCGATGTCGCCTCGTCCAGGATCAGGATGCGCGCATCGGCAAGAAAGGCTCGCGCGATCGCCACACGCTGACGCTCGCCGCCCGACAGTTTCACACCGCGTTCGCCGACCAGAGTGCCGTAGCCCTTCGGCAGGTTGGTGATGAAGTCATGCGCGCTCGCCAGCTTTGCGGCATGCTCGATCTCATCCTGCGTCGCGCTCGGCCTGCTATAGGCGATGTTTTCGGCCAGCGACCGGTGGAACAGGATCGGCTCTTGCTGGACGATGGCGATCTGCCCGCGCAGCGACGCTTGCGCCACCTGCGAGATGTCCTTGCCGTCGACCAGGATTTTTCCCGCATTCACGTCATAGAGGCGCTGGATCAGCTTGACGAAAGTCGTCTTGCCCGAACCCGAATGGCCGACCAGCCCGACACGTTCACCCGGCGCGATGTCGACCGAAAAATCACGATAGAGCGCCGATCGGTGACTGCCGTAGTGAAAGGTGACGTTATCGAAACCGATCCGTCCTTCAGTGATCCGCATCGGCTTGGCGCCGCGCCGGTCCTCGATACCGAGCGGTTCGGACTGGAAATCGACCAGCTCCTCCATATCGTTGATCGAGCGCTGCAGATTGCGGATATGCGTGCCGATATCCCTGAGATAGCCCTGCAGCACGAAGAACGAGGTCAGAACGAAGGCGACGTCACCGGCGCTCGCCTGACCCCACGACCACAGCATCAGCGCCAGGCCGATCACCGCGGCGCGCATGGCCACCAGCAGCGCCCCTTGCGTGGTGCCGTTGATGGTGCCGCGCACCCAGGTGCGCCGCGTGCGCGCACGCCATTTGGCGACGACCCTGGCGAGGCGTCGCTCCTCGCGCTCCTCGGCGCCAAAGCCCTTGACCACGGCGTTGCAACTCACCGCGTCGGCCAGCGAGCCGCCGAGGCGCGTGTCCCAGGTGTTCGCGAGCCTTGCCGCCGGGGCGACATAGCCAAGCGACAGCATCGTCGTGACCATGATGAACAGCACCGAACCGGCGGCAACGACCGCGCCCATCAGCGGCCAGAACCAGCCGAGCAGCAGCGTCGAGCCGACCAGCATGACGACGGACGGCAGCAGCGCGATGAGGATCGTGTCGTTGAGCAGGTCGAGTGCCCACATGCCGCGTGTCACCTTGCGCACGGTCGAGCCGGCAAAGCTGTTGGCATGCCAGTCGGTGGAAAAGCGCTGGACGCGATGGAACGCGTCGGCAGCGATATCCGCCATCATTTTCAGCGTCAATTCGACGATGCCCATGAAGGCAAGGTTGCGCAAAACAACGCCGGTCAATGCAAGGGTCATCAGCATCGAAAACGCAGTCATCGCGGCATTCCAGGCAATCGCGTCGGCACCGGCGCTGCTGGCGACGGCGTCGACCAGCCGGCCGGAATAGAGCGGCGTCAGGACGTCGGCCAGCGTCGACAGCAGGAAGCCGCCCATGATGAGCGAAAGCCGCCACGGCTGGCGCCGCCAATGGGTGAGCGTGAAGCCAAGAACGCCGCGAAACGCGCCCGCGCGCAAATCGATTCGAAAACGAGCCATGATGTCATTCGGGCGCAAACGAGCCCGATCCCAGTAAGGTCGAAAATTGAAGTAGCCGCGCAAGGGGCCAACGAGTGCCCGGAAAGCGGAGCGGCATATTTGGCGTCTCGCCCGTAATCGGGCGGCGACCGGCATCGGCATAAGCCTGTGCTCAATCCGGCATCGGCTCGAAGGGCAAACCTTCGCGGAGCGCCGGGTGAGACCTAAGCTTCGCGGCCTCGCATTACCATTTGAAATACTGCCATTCAGACCTCCCGCAAATGAATCGCGGAGAGGCCCCTTATAGAGACGCCCTGATGCATCGCCAAGATCAGCGCACGCCAAAAGTGTATCTGGCCCAACCACTGCGATTATTTTGCAACAATGGCTGATGTAAGCCAGCCGCGGGCTTTCAGCGTCTAGCCTCCATCCCTGAAACGATTGGTAATGGGGTAGCGGCGGTCGCGGCCGAAATTCTTCTTTGTGATCTTCACCCCCGGAGCCGCCTGCCGGCGCTTGTATTCGGCGATGTAGAGCAAGTGCTCGATGCGCGTCACCGTCGCCCGGTCATGGCCGCGCGCAACGATGTCGTCGACGCCCATTTCGTTCTCGACCAGGCATTCGAGGATGTCGTCCAGCACCGGATAGGGCGGCAGCGAGTCCTGGTCGGTCTGGTTCTCGCGCAATTCCGCCGACGGCGCCTTGTCGATGATGTTCTTCGGGATCACCTCGCCAGAAGGCCCGAGCGCGCCCGGCGGCACATGGCTGTTGCGCCAGCGCGACAGCGCATAGACCTGCATCTTGTAGAGGTCCTTGATCGGATTGAAGCCGCCATTCATGTCGCCATAGAGTGTGGCATAGCCGACCGACATCTCGCTCTTGTTGCCGGTGGTGACGACCATCGAGCCGAACTTGTTGGAGATCGCCATCAGGATGGTGCCGCGCGCGCGGCTCTGTAAATTCTCCTCGGTGATGCCTTCCTTGGTTCCTTCGAACATCTGCGTCAAAGCGTGCAGGAAGCCTTCGACCGGCTCGAAGATCGGCACGATGTCATAGCGGCAGCCGAGCGCGCGGGCGCAGTCCTCGGCGTCCTTCAGCGAGTCCTTCGAGGTATAGCGGTAAGGCATCATCACCGCGCGCAGGCGCTCCTCGCCGAGTGCATCGACGGCAAGGGCCGCGCAGATCGCCGAATCGATGCCGCCCGAGAGACCAAGCACGACATTCTTGAAACCGTTCTTGTTGACGTAGTCGCGCAGGCCGAGCATGCAGGCGCGATAATCGGCCTCTTCCCTATCCGGGATTTTCGACATCGGCCCTTCCGAGCAGACCCATCCTTCGCCTTGCCGTTTCCAGGTGGTGACGTCGATTGCTTCCTCGAACTGGCTCATCTGGAAGGCCAGTGTCTTGTTAGAACCTATGGCAAACGAGGCTCCGTCAAAGATCAGCTCGTCCTGGCCGCCAAGCTGGTTGGCATAGATCATCGGCAGCCCGCATTCGATGACCTGGCGGATGACGACCTGGTGGCGAACATCGATCTTGGCGCGATAATAGGGCGAGCCGTTCGGCACCAGCAGGATTTCCGCCCCGCTTTCGGCCAGCGTCTCGCAAATGTCGACATCGCCCCAGATGTCCTCGCAGATCGGAATTCCGATCCGCACGCCGCGGAAATTGACCGGCCCCTGAATTTCGGGCCCGGCCTGGAAAACGCGCTTTTCGTCGAATTCGCCGTAATTCGGCAGATCGAGCTTGTAGCGCTCGGCGATGATCTTGCCGCCATCGGCGAAGACAATCGAATTGTGCGTGCCGCTCTTGCGCTTCAGTGGCGTGCCGATGATGACGCCCGGACCGCCGTCGGCGGTATCGGCGGCAAAGTCCTGTGCCGCTTTTTCGCAGGCCTTCAGGAAAGCCGGCTTCAGCACCAGATCTTCCGGCGGATAGCCGGCGAGGAAAAGCTCGGTATAGAGCACGAGATCGGCGCCTTGGCGGGCAGCATCGGCTCTCGCCTCGCGGGCTTTGGCGAGATTGCCGGCGACGTCACCGACGGTCGGGTTTAGCTGGGCGATCGCGATGCGCAGGATGTCGAGAGGCTTGGTCATGCCTGCTGACTTAGCGCGGCAAATTTCGTCGGGCAATGGCGTTCGTTTGGACCAATTCGGACTGATCGTGGCCGCACTGCCGGCGATCAGTCGTCACCCATATATTCGCGCAATGATTGCGGAGAATGGTTCTCCCCGATCGACATCGCCAGGATGCGCGATATGTGGCGGCGCGGCAGACGTGTCTGCGCCGCCCACTGATTGATCTGGGCCTGGATCTTGTCGAGATCTCTCTTCGAGGTCGGGCTTTCGGCGATTTCGAGCCCCGAGTCGCGCAATGCCGCCGCCATATCGCCCGAAATGACGAAGGCATCCCAGCCCAGCCAGCGCAGGAAATACTGGCCGGTGTTGCCGCCGAGCCGGCTGCCATGTTTGCCGAGATAGGCCATCAGCCCGACTTGGTCGTCGGCCGGCCAGTTGGCGAGGAATTCGCCGAAGCCACCATGCTCCTTCGACACGCGCTCGACGAAGGCAGCGTTGTCGCGAACGGATTTGATCTTCTGCGGATTGCGCACGATGCGCTGGTCGGAAGCCAGATCGTGCCAGAAATCATCGGGCTGGAACAACAGCCGTTTCGGCTCGAAGTGGAGAAACGCCTCTTCGAAGCCCGGCCATTTCTGTTCGATGACGCGCCAGACGAAACCGGCGGCAAACACGCGCTCGGCCATAACAGACAGAATGCGATCGTCCGCGATCTCAGCCACGGCGGCATTGTCGGGCACGGGGCCCAGCAGTGACGAAAGCTCCGCTTCGCCACCCTTGCGTTTTGCGGCACGTGCGCGGATTTTTGCGAAATCGGCCATTCTGCTTGCGTCCTCGCGTCATGCTTTTGACGACCGGCATCTTCCTATATGGAAATCAGGCTGCCAAGCCGATGCTTTGTATGGAGACATCCATGAACAAGACCGTGCCGGAACTCGCCAATCGCTGGCTGAGGCGAACCCCGGAGAGCCTGAGCGAACTTGAGAGGCGGGTGCTGCAGAGTACCGTCGACCGCAAGCCCATAGCGCAGGACATCAATGTCAATCTTGCCGGCCTTCAGGGCATGGGCGACCGTATCGCCGACGCCATTGCGCGCGTCGGCGGCTCGTGGACGTTCATCCTGTCCTTCATCGCCTTCCTGATCCTCTGGATCGGTGCCAATTGGTGGCTGCTGGGGCGAGAATCGTTCGACCCCTACCCTTTCATCTTCCTCAACCTCGTCCTCTCGATGATCGCCGCCTTGCAGGCGCCGGTGATCATGATGTCGCAGAACCGCCAAGCGGCGCGCGACCGTATCGACGCCGCGCACGATTACGAGGTCAACCTTAAAGCCGAGATCGAGATCATGGCGCTGCACGAAAAGCTGGACGAGCTGCGCCACAGCCAGATCATCGGCATGCGCGACGAGATCGCGCAGATAGCCGAACAGGTGAAGCGGATTGACGAGCGACTTGCCCCCCAGACCCAGCCCTCATGACGGAGGCCATCCATCATTTCATCGAACAATATGGACTGCTTGCCATATTTCTCGGCTGCGTTGCCGAGGGTGAAAGTGCCGCCATCCTCGGCGGCTTCTTCGCGCATCAGCAGGTCTTCGTCCTGTGGCACGCCTTTGTCGCGGCTGGCCTCGGCGCCTTCGTCGGCGATACCTTCTTCTTCATCCTTGGACGAAGCTTTGCCGACCATCGCTATGTCGTCAGATTGCGCAAGCGACCCGGCTTTCGCCGCGCCTTTCGCCTGCTCAACACCCATCCGAACATTTTCGTCCTGTCGAACCGCTATATCTACGGCATGCGCCTCGTCGGCGGCATCGCGGCCGGGCTTTCCAATATCCCCGCGCCACTCTTCGTCATCCTCAACGCTATTTCGTCGGCGATCTGGGCGGTGCTGTTCGGCACGATAGGTTATGTCTTTGGACTGGGAGCCGAGCACTTCATCGGCCAGGCATTGATGCGCCACGAGCGGTTGCTGGTCGGGCTGGGCATCGGCCTGACCGTGGCGATCCTTGCCTGGTTCGTTGCCCGTCACATCGCCAACAGGGAGCGCGCCAAGGAGAGCTGAGCTGGATGTGCTTGAGATTCAGGTCACGCCGCCATCACCTGGATATTCCAGCACCTCCTGCTAAATCGGTAGGCCCGTGATCCGCTCGACGATGGCGATGCCCCAGACGCCGGCAACGATGAGCACCGAAATCAGCACCGCCAGCGAACCGCAGTCCTTCGCCAGTTGGATGTCGACATTGAACTCGCGGCTGAAGGCATCGCATGCCGCCTCGATGCCGGTGTTCAGCACTTCGACCAGGATCAGCAGCAGCACCGCGCCGATCAACAAGGCATAGCCGCGCCATGAGATCGAAACGAACCAGCCGAGCGGCAAGGCAAGCGCAAGCAGCACCAGTTCCTGCTGGAAAGCCTTCTCGCTGGCCGCCAGCTTGCGAAACGCCCGCACCGAATTGAAATAAGCGCCGATCAGCCGCTGCATGCCAAACCCCTTTCCGAATCACCGGCACGGGATAATGCAATTGCTGGCCAGATCAACGAAATAAGGCGATTTTTCCAAGAATCATTCGGCGACCGGTATGGACGGTGTCGATTTCTCAAACTGTGGCAGGCCGTCGTCGATCGAATAATAGTCGCCCTTGTCGCCGACGAAAATATGGCATTCGCCCTCAAGGCCTGTCGGCTTGTCGAACGACCCTGCCATGACTGAGATGTAGTCCTGGTGTCGCGGCTCCCAGAACATCACCGATCCGCACGCCTTGCAAAAACCACGCCTGGCGAAGGCAGACGCCTCGTACCAGGTGATGTCTTCCTTGCCCTCAATCACGATATCGGCATTGGCAACATTGGTCGCGGCGTAGAAATGTCCGCTCTGCTTGCGGCATTGCGAACAATGACAATAGACGACGCCACGCAGCGCTCCGTGCGTTCTGAAGCGGACCGCTCCGCACAGACACGAGCCTCGATGACCATCACTCATGGCGACTCCTTCTTGGAGAAAACTCTGCTTGGCACGAGCTTCGCCATCACGTTTCCAGCTTTGCGGCAGCCACGCGCCAGCAAATGCGACACATGCTGGCGCCGCGAACGCGAAATTCAGTTTCATTCAAGCTTCTACAGCCGCAAATAGAGAAAAACGTGTCCGGCCTTTACAAATTAAGGAAACTTTAGCGCCGGCGCATTTATGGTCACGGCAAGCGACGGTCGTGGGTGGGGACGCGTCTCGTCGCAGATTGTGGACTATCGGGCGGCATTCCCCAGGACGGCGACACGTGGAACCTGCAAATTCTACGGCGGGATCCGAGGGGAAGAGTGATCAGAACATGCAGCTGGCAGCCGTCCCCACAGAACGAAAGACCGACATCGCAGCCAGTGTCATCGCCACAATGCGCCAGCTGGGCGTGCTCGGCCTGCCGCGCAACTACGAGATCTTCTACGAGGCCCTGAGCGGCACCAATCGCGAACTCAGCCTCGCCATCGTTTCGCTCAGCAACCGGCCGACACAGGATGAACTGGACCAGATCGGGCGCACTTTCTTTGCCCAGAACCATGGCCCCGGCATCGTCGAGCATGCCAGGGACGTTATTGCCAGGGAGCTTGAAGAGGTCGCCTCGCTGTTGCGGAGCGAGCGTAGCCACATCGAGAAATACGGCAGGATCCTCGATGAGACATCGAGTGGCCTCAGCGGCCGCAGCCTTCTGTCTCAGGATCTTTTGCAGAAGATTGCCAATGCCATGTCGGTTGCCACCAATTCGACGATCGATCACGGTCGGCAGGTGGCCTCGACGCTCCGCGACAAGACTGCCGAACTGGAGAGCGTCAAGTCGAAGCTCGAGGAATACAAGCGGCTGGCCGATACCGATCCCTTGACCCATATCTGGAATCGCCGCGCCTTCGACAAGGAAATTACGAAGATCTACAACAGCAACAAGGGTATCCTGTTCAACGCCTTGATCCTTGCCGACATCGACCGTTTCAAGGACATCAACGACCGCTACGGCCACCCGGTCGGCGACAAGATCATCCAGATCATAGCCGACATTTTCCAGACAGGCATTCGCGGCGACATGTTCGTCGCCCGCACCGGCGGCGAGGAGTTCGCGCTGATCATCGAGGGCGCCAGCGAGGATGCCACCTACGAGATAGCCGAGCGCATTCGCGCCCTGATCGAGGAGACGCCGTTCACCAGCAGCCAGACCGGTACCAATTACGGCACTGTCACCGTCTCGATGGGCATCTGCATGGCATCCGAGGCCGAGGGGCCCGAGGACCTCTACACCAAGGCCGACCGGGCGCTCTATCGCTCGAAGGTCAGTGGCCGCAACCGCGTCACCAGGCACTCGACGATGGCTGGCCGGGCCGGCAAGAGCTGGCTGCTCTACAAGAAGGACTGAAACCTTCGGTTCCTGCCCCTCGCGGCTTGTGCCGGCAGCACGAACGCAGGGCTGAAAAGCGCCCGATTTCTCGGGCGCCTTTTCATGACCTCATCCGGATCGCGCCGAAAAATCAGCCGTTGACGGCCTGCTTGTGCTGCACCGGGTGGCTCTTCTTCAACAAATCCGAGACCAGGAAGGCCAGTTCGATCGCCTGGTCGGCGTTGAGGCGCGGATCGCAATGGGTGTGGTAACGGTCCTGCAACTCCTCGGCGGTGATGGCTCGCGCGCCACCGGTGCATTCGGTGACGTTCTTGCCGGTCATCTCGACATGGATACCGCCCGGATGCGTGCCTTCGGCGCGGTGCACCTCGAAGAAGGTCTGCACCTCCTTCAGGATGCGGTCGAACGGCCGCGTCTTGTAGCCAGCGGCCTCGATCGTGTTGCCGTGCATCGGGTCGGACGACCACACCACGCTGCGGCCTTCCTTCTGCACGGCACGCACCAGCTTCGGCAGATGGTCGGCGACCTTGTCGGAACCGAAGCGCGCGATCAGGGTCAGCCGGCCGGGCTCGTTCTCAGGGTTGAGCAGGTCGATCAGTTCCAGCAACCCGTCCGGCGTCAGCGACGGGCCGCATTTCAGGCCGAGCGGGTTCTTGATGCCGCGGCAATATTCGACATGCGCATGGTCGGGCTGGCGTGTGCGGTCGCCGATCCAGATCATATGGCCCGAGGTGGCGTACCAGTCGCCGGAGGTCGAATCGACGCGTGTCAGTGCCTCCTCGTAGCCGAGCAGCAACGCCTCGTGGCTGGTGTAGAAATCGGTTTCGCGCAGGGCGTAGTTGGTTTCCGAGGTGATGCCGACGGCCTTCATGAAGTCCATCGTCTCGGTGATGCGATTGGCGAGCGATTCATACTTCTCGCCTTGCGGACTGTCGGACACGAAGCCGAGCATCCAGCTATGCACATTCTCCAGGCTGGCATAGCCGCCCTGCGCGAATGCGCGCAGAAGGTTGAGCGTCGCCGCGGACTGGCGGTAGGCCATCTCCTGGCGGGCAGGATCGGGAATGCGCGACTTGGCGTCGAATTCGATGCCGTTGATGATGTCGCCGCGGTAGCTGGGCAGCGTCACCCCGCCCTTGGTCTCGTTGTCGGACGAACGCGGCTTGGCGAACTGGCCGGCTACGCGGCCGACCTTCACCACCGGCTGCGCGCCGGCGAAGGTCAGCACTACCGACATCTGGAGGAATACGCGGAAGAAGTCGCGGATGTTGTCGGCGCCATGCTCGGCGAAGCTCTCGGCGCAATCGCCACCCTGGAGAAGAAATGCGTCACCGGCAGCGACGGCCGCAAGCTGCTTCTTCAGCTTGCGTGCCTCACCTGCAAAAACCAGCGGCGGAAAGGTAGCGAGCTGGGCTTCCGTGGTCTTCAGCGCGGCAAGGTCCGGATAAGCAGGAACCTGCTTGATCGGTTTTGCTCTCCAAGAATTCGGCGACCATTTCGTCATCGCTGCACCCAACGCTCTTTCCGAGCAATTCCAGGAAAAGTGTGAAGCGGTTTTCCGTCCGGAATTGCGTCAAACAAACAAATGGGCGCCATCGCCCGCCAACCCGCCCCATAAAGGGATCGCGGCTCCATACACGAAGCCGATTTCCTATTCTAGACCGGATTTGGCTGCGTGGCGAATGCGCGTCTGGCGAGGCGGTTTCCTATCCCTGCCCTACGCCGCCGCCTTCTCCACCAGCCGCGCCAGTTGCGTCATGACGACCGCGGAACCCGCCAGCCGCTTCTCGGCCGTTGGCCAATCGCGCACGAACACGACGCTGTGGTCCGGCCGGATCTTGGCCAGCGACCCCTGCTCGCCGATGAACCGGACCAATCCGACCGGGTTGGAGAATTCACGCTTGCGGAAATGGATGACGACGCCCTTCGGTCCGGCGTCGAGCTTCTCGACATTGGCCTTGCGGCAGAGCGCCTTGATGAAGACGATCTTCAAGAGATGCTTGACCTCCTCGGGCAGCGGGCCGAAGCGGTCGATCAGTTCGGCGCCGAAAGCATCGATTTCCTCGGTGTTTTCGAGATCGCCGAGACGCCGATAAAGCGCCAGCCTGAGCTGCAGGTCCGGCACATAGCCTTCCGGGATCATCACCGCCGTGCCGACGGCAATCTGCGGCGACCAGCCGCCATCCTGCACCTCGCCGGAATCCTTCACCTCGGCGACGGCCTCTTCCAGCATCTGCTGGTAGAGTTCGAAGCCGACCTCCTTGATGTGGCCGGACTGCTCTTCGCCCAGAAGATTGCCCGCGCCCCTGATGTCGAGGTCGTGGCTGGCCAGCTGGAAGCCGGCGCCCAACGTGTCGAGCGATTGCAGCACCTTCAGCCGGCGCTCGGCGGTGTCGGTCAGCTTGCGGTTGGCCGGCAGCGTGAACAGCGCATAGGCGCGCACCTTCGAACGCCCGACGCGGCCGCGCAATTGGTAGAGTTGCGACAGTCCGAACATGTCGGCTCGATGGATGATCAGCGTGTTGGCCGTTGGGATGTCGAGGCCGGATTCGACGATGGTGGTCGACAGCAACACGTCGTACTGGCCGTCGTAGAATGCATTCATGATGTCGTCGAGTTCGCCCGGTGGCATTTGGCCATGGGCCACCGCAACTTTCAGTTCGGGTACGGATTCTCTCAGGAAGTCATGGATTTCTGAGAGATCGCTGATGCGCGGAACGACATAGAAGGAATGCCCGCCGCGATAGCGTTCGCGCAGCAGCGTCTCACGGATCACCAGCGGATCGAAGGGCGAGATGAAGGTGCGCACCGCCAAGCGGTCGACCGGCGGCGTGGCGATCAGCGACAGCTCGCGCACCCCGGTCAGCGCCAGTTGCAGCGTACGCGGGATCGGCGTCGCCGACAGCGTCAGCACGTGCACATCGGTCTTCAGGTCCTTCAGCCGTTCCTTGTGCTTGACGCCAAAGTGCTGCTCCTCGTCGATGATCAGCAGGCCAAGATTCTTGAACGAGATCGCGGACCCAAGCAGCGCATGGGTGCCGATGACGATGTCGACCTGGCCCTCGGCAATGCCCTTCTTCGTTTCCGCCAGTTCCTTGGCACCGACCAGACGCGAGGCTTGGGAAACGCGGATCGGCAGGCCTGAGAAACGCTGCGAAAACGTCTTGAAATGCTGGCGCGACAACAGTGTCGTCGGCACCACCACCGCCACCTGAAATCCTTCCATCGCCGCGATGAAGGCGGCCCGCAACGCTACCTCGGTTTTGCCGAAGCCGACATCGCCGCAGATCAGCCGGTCCATCGGCTTGCCGGCGCCAAGGTCGTCGCGCACCGAGTCGATCGCCGTCTGCTGGTCGTCGGTCTCCTCGTAGGGGAAGCGGGCGGAGAACTCGCCGTAGAGGCCTTCGGCCGGCACCAGCGCCGGTGCGGCGCGCATCTGCCGTTCGGCGGCGATGCGGATCAATTGCCCGGCCATGTCGAGCAGGCGCTTCTTCAGCCGCGCCTTGCGCGACTGCCAGGCGCCGCCCCCGAGCTTGTCCAGCGTCGCCTCGGTCGTGTCAGAACCGTAGCGCGACAAAAGCTCGATGTTTTCGACTGGCAGGAACAGCCGGTCGTCGCCGGCATAGTGGATTTCCAGGCAATCATGCGGCGCGCCGACTACCTCGATGGTACGCAGACCGACGAAACGGCCGATGCCATGGTCTGCATGGACGACGATGTCGCCCGCCGACAGCGCCGAGGCTTCGGCAATGAAATCCGAGGGACGCTTCTTGCGCTTCGAGCGCCGGATCAGCCGGTCGCCGAGAATATCCTGTTCGGCGACGACGACCAGTCTTTCGGTCTCGAAGCCGGATTCGAGCGGCAGCACGGCGAGCGCCGCCTGCCCCGGCTCGAGCTTTTCGGCTTCCGCCAGGGTCGCGACCTGCTTGAGGTTGCCGAGGTGGTGCTCGCCAAGGATCTGCCCAAGCCGGTCGAGTGAACCTTCGGTCCAGCCGGCGACGACGACGCGGCGGCGCGTCGCGCGCTCGTCGGCGATGTGTTTGACGACGACGTCGAACACATTGATGCTGGGGTCGGCGCGTTCCTCGACGAAGCTGCGGCCGTGCCGCGAACCGGCGTGATAGACTTTCTTCGCGCCGGCATCGGGCGCATCGAACGGCGTGAAATCGATCGCTTCGCGCGGCCCGAGCGAGGCGATCAGGTTTTCCGGCGAGAGATAGAGCAGGTCCGGCGGCACCGGCTTGTAGGGCACGGCATCCTTCAGCGCACTGTCAGCCTGCTTCTTGCGCGCCTCGTAGTGATCAAGGATCAGCGTGTGGCGTTCGGCCAGCGCCTCATGCGCCAGATGGTCGAAGACGACAGGTGTATCGGTGAGATAGTCGAACACCGTCTCCAACCGCTCGTAGAAGAACGGCAGCCAGTGCTCCATGCCGGCGAAGCGCCTGCCTTCGCTGACCGCCGCATAGAGCCCGTCGTCGCGCTGCGGCGCGCCAAAGGCTTCGATATAGGAGCGGCGGAAGCGGCTGATCGTTTCCGGCGTCAGCGCCACTTCGCTCATCGCTTGCAGCGCCATCGACTTGCGTTGGCCGGTGGTGCGCTGGGTGGCCGCATCGAAGACACGAATCGATTCCAGCGTGTCGCCGAAGAAGTCGAGCCTGAGCGCCTCCGTCCAGCCTGGGGCAAACAGGTCGAGAATGCCGCCGCGCACCGCGAATTCGCCGATGCCGCGCACCGTCGGCACCCGCTCGAAGCCGGATGTTTCCAACCGCGACACCAGTGCGTTCATGTCGATCTGGTTGCCGGGCCTGGCGTGGAAAGTCTGTGCCTCGACCAGTTCAGCCGGCGGAATGCGCTGCAACAGTGCATTGGCGGTGGTGAGGATGACGGCGCGGTGGGGCTTTTTCGCCAGCGCGATCATGGCGGTCAGCGCATCGAGGCGCTTGGCGGCGGCGTCCGAACCAGGCGACACGCGGTCGTAGGGCAGGCAATCCCAGGCCGGTAGTTCGAGGATCGGCAGACCCGGCGCCGCGAAGGACAGCGCCTCGATGATCGCCGGCAGGCGCTGACCGTCGCGCGCCACGAACAGCAACGGCTTGTCGGGCGCGATCTCAAGTGCCGCCTGCACCAGCGCGAAGGCTTCGTAGCCGTCGGCGACGCCGTCGACGATGAACTGGCCGGCGCGGCCTTTCGGCAGACCGATGGTGGGAATGAGGCTCATGAAATCACTGTCTTGCTTGTCGCAATTCCGGACGGAAAACCGCTTCGCACTTTTCCTGGAATTGCTTGTGTTCAGAATGTCATGGAGTGGCGGAACGCCAGGATCTTTCGCAGGACGGCACAATCGATATCTGCCGGGACCGGGCGTTCGCCGGTGACCATGGGCAGGAATTCAGTGTCGGGAATGTCGAGGAGCTTCTCATATTGGTCGATTTCCTCGTCGGTCAAGGCGCCGATCTCAGCGTCGGCGAAAGTGCCGAGGATCAGGTCCATCTCGCGCATGCCGCGATGCCAGGAGCGAAACAGAAGCTTACGGCGGTGGGCGTCCAGCCCCTCGCTTGATCTCGTCGTTCCGGTCATTGTGCCGCATCCTCGCTTGCTGCGGCGCATATAGCGTGGATAGAAGGTGCTGTCAGCCTTGCGCTGTAGCCGTCGCAACATAAGCTGACATCATGCGCCCCACCATCCTCGACCCCTTGTTTGTCCCGATCACTTCGCTTGCCGGCGTCGGGCCGAAGGTTGGCGCCCTGATCGAGAAAGTCGTCACCGCCGATCTCGGTGATCGCGCCGCCCGCGCCGCCGACCTTCTGTTCGTGCTGCCGCACACCGTCATCGACCGCCGCAGCCGTCCGGGTATCGCAGGATCCGCTGAAGGCCAGATCGTAACGCTCGACGTGCGCATCGACCGCCACCAGCCGCCGCCGCGCGGCAACAGGTCGGTACCCTACCGGGTCTATGCCCATGACGACACCGGTGAGATCGCGCTGACCTTCTTTCATGCGCATGCTTCCTATCTCGAAAAGGCGATGCCCGAGGGCGAGCATGTGGTGGTCTCCGGCCGCATGGAATGGTTCAACGGCCGCCCGACCATGGTCCACCCCGATCATATAGCGCTGGCCAGCGAAGCGGAGAACCTGCCGCTGGTCGAACCGGTCTATCCGCTCACCGCAGGGCTCTCGGGCAAGGTGCTGCGCCGGGCGATCGGCCAGGCGCTTGCGCGCGTGCCTGAATTTCCCGAATGGCAGGACGGCGCCTTCATGCGCCGGCACACCTTTTCGGCCTTTGGCGATGCGCTCGCCCGCATCCACAATCCGGCAGACCCGATCGACGTCTCTGTCGACGGCGCCGCATGGCGGCGGCTGGCCTATGACGAGTTGCTGGCGGCCCAGGTCTCGCTGGCGCTGGTGCGGGCAAAAGTCCGCCGCCTGTCTGGCCGTCCCCTGGTCGGCGACGGCAGCATCGTCGAGAAACTACGCGCCGCACTGCCCTACTCGCTGACATCAAGCCAGGAGTTTGCGCTGGCCGAAATCAATGCCGACCTCGCCGATCCCGAACGCATGCTGCGGCTTTTGCAGGGCGATGTCGGCTCCGGCAAGACGGTTGTGGCGCTGCTGGCCATGGCGCGTGCCGTCGAGGCCGGCGGCCAGGCCGCCTTGATGGCGCCGACGGAAATCCTGGCGCGCCAGCACCTGGCGACGATCGCGCCGCTTGCCGCCAAGGTCGGACTGCGCATCGCCATTCTAACCGGCCGTGAAAAGGGCCGCGAGCGCACCGACACGTTGGCAGGCCTGGCCAGCGGCGAGATCGATATCGTCGTCGGTACCCACGCGCTGTTCCAGGAGACGGTCACCTTCCACGACCTGGTCCTCGCCGTCATCGACGAGCAGCACCGCTTCGGCGTCCACCAGCGCCTTGCCATCACCGCCAAGGGCGATGCACCAGACATGCTGGTGATGACGGCGACACCAATCCCGCGCACGCTGGTGCTGACCGCCTTCGGCGACATGGATGTGTCGAAGCTGACGGAAAAGCCGGCCGGCCGCCAGCCGATCCGCACCGTCACCCTGCCGCTGGAAAGGTTGGACGAACTGGTCGGCCGCATGGTCGAAGCCGTCGCCGGCGGCCAGAAGATCTACTGGATCTGTCCGCTGGTCGAGGAATCCGAAGAGATCAAGCTGATGTCCGCCGAGGACCGTTTTGCCTCGCTGAAGCCGATGTTCGGCGACCGCATCGGCCTCGTCCATGGCCGCATGAAGGGCGCCGAGAAGGACGAGGCGATGCGCGCCTTCAAGCAAGGCGAGACACGCATCCTGATCGCCACGACGGTCATCGAGGTCGGCGTCGATGTGCCGGACGCCACCGTCATGGTCATCGAACATGCCGAGCGCTTTGGCCTCGCCCAACTGCACCAGCTGCGCGGGCGTGTGGGGCGCGGCGACAAGCCGTCCTCCTGCGTGCTGCTCTACAAGGACCCGCTCGGCGAGACCGCGAAACGCCGGCTGTCGGTAATGCGCGAGACCGAAGACGGGTTTCTGATTGCCGAGGAAGACCTGAAGTTGCGCGGCGAAGGCGAATTGCTGGGCACCCGCCAGTCCGGCACGCCGGGTTTCCAGGTGGCGCGCATCGAGGCGCATGCCGACCTTCTGGAGGTCGCCCGCGATGATGCCAGGCTGATCCTGTCGCGCGACCCGGAACTGCAATCCGAGCGTGGCGAGGCGCTGCGCCTGCTGCTTTATTTGTTCGGACGCGACGAGGCCGTGCGGCTCCTGCGCGCCGGCTGAGCCAAGGCGGCAACCGACGGGTTGACCAGCATTCCCTCGATCGGCTCGCCGTTCACGACGACCATTTGCTTGACCTCGGGCGCCACCAGCCCGGCCGAGACGATCAGCTTGGCGCCGTCCTCGATCGTCATGTCGAGCAGCACGATGTCCGACTTCGGCACATACATCAGAAAGCCGGTCGTCGGGTTCGGTGTGCAAGGCATGAACACCGCAATCAGCGGATCGCCTTCCTGATCGAGCTTCTGGTTGATCTCGGTCTCTTTCTCGCTAGCGACGAACACCAGCGACCAAACGCCTTTGCGCGGATATTCGACCAGCCCGACCTGGCGGAACATATCGCCCTTGTTGGACAGCACCGTCTCGAAAATCTGCTTCAGCGAACCATAGATGCCTCGGACCAGCGGCATGCGGCCAAGCAGCCGTTCGCCGGAATTGACGATGGCGCGGCCGACGATGTTGGCCGTCAGGAAACCGATCAGCGTGATCAGGATCAGCGCCACGATCAGCCCGAACCCCGGAACCGGAAACGGCAGGTACGTATCAGGACTGTAGCGCAACGGAATATAGGGCTTCACCCAGGAATCGACCCAGCCGATAAACGACCAGGCGATGTAGGCGGTGATCGCCAGTGGCGCACAGACGACGAAGCCTGTGAGGAAATAATTCCTCAGCCGGGTCATGCCGGAGGTCTTAGGAGCGTCGGACATGGTTCACCGGGGACGCGGGTTGCACCGCAACATAATGAACCGGAAGACGCTTTGGAACTGCGAAGTTTTTAAACGGCCGATTATGCCGCCGCTTCCAACGAAGCCATCCAAACGGAGCCACATACGTTCGCGATTGGCCGAAACATCCTTCCCTTCGTCATCCACGGGCGAGCAAGGAGCGAAGCGACGCGGGTGAAACCTATTCCACCGTCACCGATTTCGCCAGATTGCGCGGCTGGTCGACGTCGGTACCCATGAATACGGCGGTGAAATAGGCCAGCATCTGGATCGGCAGCGCGTAGATGATCGGCGAGATGATTTCCGGCACGTCGGGCAGCACGATCGTCTCCATCGTCTTCACGCTCGTCAGCGCCGCACCCTTGCTGTCGGTGATCAGGATGATCTTGCCGCCGCGCGCCGCCACTTCCTGCATGTTCGACACGGTCTTTTCGAAAATGCGGTCATGCGGCGCGATGACGATGACCGGCATGTTCTCGTCGATCAGCGCGATCGGGCCATGCTTCAGTTCGCCGGCGGCGTAGCCTTCGGCATGGATATAGGAGATTTCCTTGAGTTTTAGTGCGCCTTCCATGGCCAGCGGGAAATTGGTGTCGCGGCCGAGATAGAGCACGTTCTTGTAGTGCGCGAGCTCGCGCGCGATCTTCTCGATTTGATGATCGAGCTTCAGCACCTGGTTGGCAAAGCGCGGCGCCTCCGAAAGCTCGCGCACGAAGGTCTTTTCCTGCTCCTTCGAAATCGTGCCACGCGCCACGCCGGCGCGCACGGCGAGCGATGCCAGCACCGAAAGCTGGCAGGTGAACGCCTTGGTCGAGGCGACGCCGATCTCCGGCCCGGCGAGCGTCGGCAGCACGACGTCGGATTCGCGCGCCATGGTCGATTCCCGCACGTTGACGACGGCGCCGATCTTCATCCCCGCCTTGCGGCAGTAGCGCAGCGAGGCCAGCGTGTCGGCGGTCTCGCCCGACTGCGAGATGAAGAACGCCGCGTCGCTTTTCGACAGCGGCATTTCGCGGTAGCGGAATTCGGAGGCGACATCGATGTCGACCGGCAGCCGCGCATAGCGCTCGAACCAGTATTTGCCGATCAGGCCGGCGAGATACGCCGTACCGCAAGCCGAAATCGCCAGCCGGTCGATCTCTGCGAAATCGAACGGCAGATCGAGCGGCTTGGAGACGCCGCCGACAAAGTCGAGATAATTCGCCAGCGTATGCGAGATCACCTCCGGCTGTTCATGGATTTCCTTCTCCATGAAGTGGCGCCTATTGCCTTTGTCGACCATGAAACTGGTCGAGAGCGACTGCTGGCGCTTCCGGTCGACCTTTGTGCCGTCAATGTCGAAGATTGCGACGCCATCGCTGCGCACCACCGCCCAGTCGCCATCTTCGAGATAGGTGATCGAATTGGTGAACGGGGCGAGCGCGATTGCGTCGGACCCTAAAAACATCTCGCCATCGCCATGGCCGACAGCCAGCGGCGGACCGTTGCGGGCGCCGACGATCAGGTCTTCATCGCCCTTGAACATGATGGCCAGCGCGAAGGCGCCTTCCAGTCGCTTCAGCGCCTGGTGCGCGGCATCAACCGGCTTCAGCCCTTTGGCGAGTTCGCGCGCCACCAGATGCGCCACGACCTCGGTGTCCGTCTGCGACGAGAAAGAATAGCCGTCGCGGATCAGTTCGTCGCGCAGCTCGGCGAAATTCTCGATGATGCCGTTGTGGACGATGGCGACGCCGTCGGAAAAATGCGGATGCGCATTGGTTTCGTTGGGCACGCCATGCGTCGCCCAGCGCGTGTGGCCGATGCCGATCGTGCCGTCGAGCGGCTCGTTTTTCAGCAAGCGCTCGAGGTTGACCAGCTTGCCTTCGGCGCGGCGGCGGCCAAGCTGGCCGTGCTCGATGGTGGCGACGCCGGCCGAGTCATAGCCGCGATATTCGAGCCGCTTCAGCGCATCGACGATGAGCGGCGCAACCTGCGAGTGGCCGACGATTCCAACGATACCGCACATCCAGACAGCCCCCGATTCCCCATGGAAAACCAGCGCTATTTAGGGATGGCCGGCCTGCCGCGAAAGTCACATTGTATTTCGCCCCGTATAACGGAACGCTTCTTCCTGTCGATGCACCATGACAGACCGCTCTTGCAATCCGGTTACTGCAATCGTTCGCGTTTTTGCAGGGGCTGGGTTTACTTTTTCTTCGCAGCCGCGGCCGAAGCAAAGCGTTCGCGCAGCTCCTTGCCCTTGCCGGGGATCGTCTTCTGGCGGGCGCGGCCGAAGGCCAGCGCGTCGTCGGGCACGCTTTCGGTGATCACGCTGCCCGAGGCGATGTAGGCGCCCATGCCTATGGTGACAGGGGCCACCAGTGAGGAATTCGAGCCGACAAAGGCGCCCTCGCCGATGTCGGTGAAAAACTTCGAATAGCCGTCATAGTTGCAGGTGATGGTGCCAGCGCCGATATTGGCGCCCGCGCCAACCCGCGCATCGCCGATATAGGTCAGATGATTGACCTTGGCGCCCTCCTCGACAACTGCCTGCTTGACCTCGCAGAAATTGCCGACCTTGGCCTTCTGCCTGAGATCGGCGCCCGGCCGCAGCCGCGCGTACGGCCCGACATCGCAATTCGAAGCGATGGTGGCGCCTTCGATATGGCTGAAAGCATGGATCTTGGCGCCCGTGGCGATCTTCACGCCCGGACCAAACCAGACATTGGGCTCGACGATCGTGTCGGCGCCGATCTCGGTATCGTGCGAGAAATACACGGTCTCCGGCGCGATCAGTGTTACGCCCGACAGCATTGCCTCCTGGCGGCGGCGCGCCTGCCAGATACCCTCGGCTTGCGCCAGTTCGGAGCGGTTGTTGATGCCGAGTGCATTTTCAAAGCTGGCTTCGGTCGCAACGACATCGAGGCCTCGCGCGCTGGCGATCTCGACGATGTCGGTGAGGTAATACTCGCCCTTGGCATTCTTGTTGCCGACGGCATCGAGCAGCTTCAGTGCTTGGGCGCCGGCCACCGCCATCAGCCCGCCATTGCAGAAAGTGATCTCGCGTTCTTCCTCGCTGCAATCCTTCTCCTCGCGAATGGCGACCAGTTTGCCACTCTTTTCGATCAGCCGGCCATAGCCCGTTGGATTGGGGGTACGAAAGCCGATGACGACGACGGCAACGCCTTCCGCCAGCTTACGCCGCGCCGCGATCAGCGCGCCCGGATCGATCAGCGGCGTGTCGCCGAACATCACGAGGACATCGTCATAACCCTTTGATATCGCATCGCGTGCGGCCAGAACGGCATGTGCGGTGCCGAGGCGCTTTTCCTGGACAAAGCTCTCGGCCTTGGGCGCGAATTTTGCCGCGGCCTTGCGCATTTCCTCCGCCCCGTGGCCGATCACCAGCGCCTGGTCGCCGGCACCGGCGGCCTCCGCCGCCTTCACCACATGAGCGACCATAGGCAGCCCGGCGATCTGATGCAGCACCTTCGGCAACGCGCTCTTCATGCGCGTGCCTTCGCCGGCGGCGAGGATGACGGACAGGCAGGATCTCTGGCTCATGGAAGGACAACCATATGAAGGGGTTGGGAATCAGGACATGCTAACAGTGGCGCCATGCTGCACCAATGCGGTTAAATTCCGGTGAGATGGTGGAGCAGCTGACTCCCAATCGTGGGTCCAGATCTAATGTCGGGTGCCTACCCCAATCTTCCCAGCAGCGGAAAATTCTCCAGCAGCCAATACGACACGGCCTGCACGCCGCCGGTGAGGAAGAACACACCGGCGACGACCAGCAGCGCGCCGATCGCCTTTTCGACGCGGCCGAGATGGACGCGGAATTTGCCGAGGAAGCGCATGAAGGCACCGGAAAACAGCGCCGCAATCAGGAATGGGACGCCCAGGCCGAGCGAATAGGCGGCAAGCAACAGCGCGCCCTCGCCCACCGTCTCGCGGCCGCCGGCCAGTGTCAGGATCGGCCCCAATACCGGGCCGATGCATGGCGTCCAGCCGAACGCGAAAGCCAGCCCCATCGCATAGGCGGCGATCACACTCGCCGGCTTGCCTTGCGACTGGAAGCGCGCCTCGCGCGACAAAAGCGGGATGCGCAGGATGCCGAGGAAGTTCAGGCCCATGAGGATGATCAGCACACCGGCGCCCATCGCCAGTTGCTCCTGCCAGACCCGCAGCAGCCGGCCGATGGTCGACGCACCGGCTCCGAGCGCAACGAACACGGTGGAAAAACCGAGCACGAAGGCGATCGAAGAATAGAGCAGCGCGCCACGTGCGCCTTCGCGCGCCGTCACTCCCGCATTGCCGCGGAAATCGTCGACCGAGACGCCCGCCATATAGCAGAGATAGGGCGGCACCAGCGGCAGCACGCAAGGCGACAGGAACGAGATCGCTCCCGCCCCGACCGCGCTGACATAGCCGATGTCCAATGCCATTTCCAAGAACTCCAGTGCCGTGGCTGATATAGCGACGCGCAGCCTTGTCCACCAATCACCATTGTGTTGGCAAGATCATCGCTTGCCGAACGCACTTGCCGGGGAAGAAACGGCGACACTCAGGCGTTGATACGATGAGGCCGCGATTTCCCGCGCGTCTCCAGATATCAGTCAAGGAGATTTCCATGAGATCCATAACCGTTGGGCTGGCAGCGCTGTTGCTTAGCACCGCTGCATCCTTCGCCGCCGACGCGTGGAAGGAAGCCGAGGTCAATGGCACCAAGATCTACACCGACGCCAACGGCATGACGCTTTATACCTATGACAAGGACGAGAAGGGCAAGAGCAACTGCTACGACAAATGCGCCACCAACTGGCCGCCGCTGAAGGCCACAGCCGGTGTAAAGCCGGACGACGAATGGAGCGTTGTCGACCGCACTGACGGCACCAAGATGTGGGCCTATGACGGCAAGCCGGTCTATACCTTTATCAAGGACAAGAAGCCCGGCGATGTGAGCGGCGACGGAGTCGGCGAGGTATGGCATATCGTCAAGGCCGACTAGCGTAGTCGGCACCCAGCCGCTTGATGGCGGTGCAAAGGCTGGTCGCCGGGCGATCCTCCATGCGCCGGCGACCGGCGTCGACCACCTTGCAGCAAACCACCGGTTTCGGTTCAGCGACTCGGGTGGAAAGCAGATCGGTCGTTTTCAATGACATCGCGCCTTTTCCGATGGCTATGGGTCACCATCTCCCTTTTCCAAAATTCTGTGATTTTCTCCATACACTCTAAGAGTGTATCGCTGCGGAGAGCCCCGCAATTTGGGGCGATTCCCCTTGACCGGATGCAAAAGCGCCGCCATGTGAGCGACACATGAACGAGATTTCGTCGCGCGCAGCGGAATTCTTCTGCCGCACCACAGCTGATATGAGACCTCATGGACGTCGTCGTCGTCGAATCGCCGGCCAAGGCAAAGACAATCAACAAATACCTCGGCAAGAACTACAAGGTTCTGGCCTCGTTTGGCCATGTCCGCGATTTGCCAGCCAAGGACGGCTCGGTGCGTCCGGACGAGGATTTCGCCATGTCCTGGGCGGTCGACACCGCTTCGGGCAAGCGGCTTGCCGACATCGCCAAGGCGGTCAAGGATGCCGACGGCCTGATCCTCGCAACTGACCCGGATCGCGAGGGTGAAGCCATCTCCTGGCATGTGCTGGAGGTGCTGAAGCAGAAGCGCGCGCTTAAGGACAAGCCGGTCAGCCGCGTCGTCTTCAACGCCATCACCAAGTCGTCGGTGCTGGAAGCGATGGCCAATCCGCGCCAGATCGATGCGCCGCTGGTCGATGCCTATCTCGCCCGTCGGGCGCTGGATTATCTCGTCGGCTTCACGCTGTCGCCGGTGCTGTGGCGCAAGCTGCCGGGCGCCCGCTCGGCCGGACGCGTCCAGTCGGTTGCACTGCGCCTGGTCTGCGACCGCGAATCCGAGATCGAGCGCTTCATCCGCGAGGAATACTGGCAGATCGCCGCTCTGCTCGGCACGCCGCGCGACGAGAATTTCGAAGCGCGGCTGACCGCCTTCGATCGCAAGAGGCTGCAAAAGCTCGACATTTCCAACAAGGCGCAGGCCGACGACATCAAGACGATGCTCGAAGGCGCGACCTTCAAGGCCGTGTCGGTCGAAGCCAAGCCGACCAAGCGCAATCCCGGCCCGCCCTTCACCACCTCGACGCTGCAGCAGGCCGCCTCATCGGGCCTTGGCTTCTCGGCCAGCCGCACCATGCAGGTGGCGCAGAGGCTCTATGAAGGCATGGAGATCGGCGGCGAGACCACCGGCCTGATCACCTATATGCGAACCGACGGCGTCCAGATGGCACCCGAGGCGATCGACGCCGCACGCGACGCCATCGCCAAGGAATTCGGTCCGAAATACCTGCCGGAAAAGCCACGCTTTTACACGACCAAGGCCAAGAATGCCCAGGAAGCGCACGAAGCGATCCGCCCGACGGATTTCATGCGCACTCCGGCATCGGTCAGGCAATATCTCGATTCCGACCAGATGCGCCTCTATGAGTTGATCTGGAAGCGTGCCATCGCCAGCCAGATGCAGCCGGCCGAAATCGAGCGCACCACCGCCGAGATCGAGGCGGTCAACGGTGCGCGCACAGCCGAACTTCGCGCCGTCGGCTCGGTCGTTCGCTTCGACGGCTTCATTGCCGCCTACACCGACCAGAAGGAAGAGGACGCGGAAGACGAGGAAAACCGTCGCCTGCCCGAGATCCGCGCCGGCGAGCAGCTTGCCCGCCAGGCGATCAACGCCACCCAGCACACCACCGAACCGCCGCCGCGTTATTCCGAGGCTTCGCTGATCAAGAAGCTGGAAGAGCTCGGCATCGGTCGCCCGTCGACCTACACGGCGATCCTGAAGACGCTCGAAGACCGCGACTACGTCACCCTCGACAAGCGCCGGCTGGTGCCGCAGGCCAAGGGCCGGCTGCTGTCGGCTTTCCTCGAAAGCTTCTTCAAGCGCTATGTCGAGTACGACTTCACCGCGTCCCTCGAGGAAAAGCTCGACGAGATTTCCGACGGCAAGCTCGCATGGAAGGATGTGCTGCGCGATTTCTGGAAGGATTTTTCGGGCGCCGTCACCGATATCAAGGAGTTGCGCGTCACCGACGTGCTGGATGCGCTCAACGAGGAACTGGCGCCGCTGGTGTTTCCCGCGCGCGAAGACGGTTCGAACCCACGCATCTGCCCGAAATGCGGCACCGGCAATCTGTCGCTGAAGCTCGGCAAGTTCGGTGCGTTCGTCGGTTGCTCGAACTATCCCGAATGCTCCTTCACCCGCCAGCTCGGCGACGCTGCCAATCCCAATGGCGAGAATGGCGGCGGCGAAGACGGCACCAAAGTCATTGGCAAGGACCCGTATACGTCAGAGGAAATCACGTTGCGGAGCGGCCGCTTCGGCCCCTATCTGCAGCGCGGCGACGGCAAGGAAGCCAAGCGCTCCAGCCTGCCCAAGGGCTGGACGGCAGAATCGATCGACCACGAGAAGGCGCTGGCGTTGCTGTCGCTGCCGCGCGACGTCGGCCAGCATCCGGAAACGGCCAAGATGATCTCGGCCGGGCTCGGCCGCTACGGCCCGTTCGTCCTGCATGACGGCACCTACGCCAATCTCGACAGCATCGAGGACGTGTTCTCGATCGGGCTGAACCGCGCCGTGTCGGTGATCGCCGAGAAGCAGTTGAAGGGCAAGGGCGGCCGCAATGGCGGCACCGCCGCGGCACTCAAGGAGCTTGGCGAACACCCCGACGGCGGCGGCAAGATCGTCGTGCGCGACGGCAAATACGGGCCTTACGTGAATTTCGGCAAGATCAACGCCACCTTGCCCAAGGGCAGGGATCCGCAGTCGGTGACCATCGAGGACGCGCTGGCGCTGATTGCCGAGAAGGAAGCCAAGGGCGACGGCGGCAAGAAGCCGTTCCGCAAGGCGGCCGCGGCCAAGGCCCCGGCAACCAAGAAAACGGCAGCCAAGAAAACGGCAGCCAAGAAAACAACGGCTCAAAAGCCGGCTGCGAAGAAGCCGGCAGCGAAGAAAAAAGGGTAGGACGGCGTGGCGCGCAAGATCACCGGTAGAACCCACGGCGATCCGCGCACCGCCGACACGAGGGCCAAGGTCAAGGACGACTATCGGCCCTCGCGTGACGAAATCCTGCGCTACATCGCCGAAAATCCCGATCGCGCCGGAAAACGCGACATCGCCAAGGCGTTCGCGCTGCGCGGCGACGACCGCATCTGGCTGAAGGATCTGCTGCGCGACCTGCAGGACGAAGGTTTCCTGACCAAGGAGCGCAAAAAGTTGGCCCGCGTCGGTGCCCTGCCCCACGTCACGGTCCTGGATATTTTTGATCGTGATGCAGATGGCGTGCTGTTGGCGCGTCCTACCGAACACACAGCCAATGGACCGCCACCCATCGTTTCCATCCGCCTGTCGCGCAGTGGCGGGGGACCGGCCCCCGGCATTGGCGATCGCGTGCTGGCCAAGACTTTCCCCGCCAACGAGACGAATGTCGCCCTGGGAGGTCCGGCATACACCGGACGGGTGGTGAAGATCTTCGAAAAGCGCACCGATGCCGTGCTCGGTGTCTTTCGCATCCTGCAGGACGGCACCTTCCGCATCGAACCGGTCGAACGGCGCCAGCCCGAACTGATCGTCGACAAGGAATTCCAGAACGGCGCCAAAAGCGGCGACCTGGTCGAGGTCGAGCCTGCGCGGGCCTCCCGCTATGGGCTGCCGAGAGCCAAGGTGCTCAACGTGCTGGGCTCGCTGACCAGCGAAAAGGCGGTCTCGATGATCGCCATCCACGCACACGACATTCCGCATATTTTTCCGGCCGACGTCATCGCCGAATCCGAAGCCGTCAAGCCGGCGACCCTCGCTCACCGCGAGGACTGGCGCGACCTGCCGCTGGTCACCATAGATCCGGCCGACGCCAAGGATCATGACGACGCCGTCTTCGCCACGCCGGATCTCGACGAGAAGAACCCCGGCGGCGTGGTCGCCACCGTGGCGATCGCCGATGTCGCGGCTTATGTGCGCTGTGGAACGGCGCTCGACCGCGAGGCGCTGAAACGCGGCAATTCGGTCTATTTCCCGGATCGCGTCGTGCCGATGCTGCCCGAGCGCATCTCCAACGATCTCTGCTCGCTGCGCGAGGGGCAGGACCGTCCGGCGCTGGCGGTGCGCATGGTGTTTTCGGCGCAGGGCCGCAAACTCAGGCACTCCTTCCACCGCGTCATGATGAAGTCGGCAGCAAAGCTCGCCTACAGCCAGGCTCAGGCGGCGATCGACGGCGCGCCGGACGAGAAGACCGGTCCGATCCTCGATACGGTGCTGAAGCCGCTGTGGGACGCTTATGCGATCCTCAAGCGCGGCCGCGAGGGCCGCCAGCCGCTCGAGCTCGATCTGCCGGAACGCAAGATCCTGCTCAAGCCGGACGGCACCGTCGATCGCGTCATCGTGCCGGATCGGCTCGATGCCCACAAGCTTATCGAAGAATTCATGATCCAGGCCAATGTCGCGGCAGCCGAGACGCTGGAGGCGAAGAAGCAGGAGCTGGTCTACCGCATCCATGACGCGCCATCCCTCGCCAAACAGGAGTCGCTGCGCGAGTTCCTGCAAACACTTGGCCTGTCGCTGGCCCGCGGCGCGCAGATGCAGCCCAGCCAGTTCAACGGCATCCTCGAGCGCGTGCGCGGCGCCGACAATGAAGGCCTTGTCAACGAAGTGGTGCTGCGCTCGCAGAGCCAGGCCGAATACTCGCCCAAGAACATCGGCCATTTCGGTCTGAACCTCAGGCGCTACGCTCACTTCACCTCGCCGATCCGGCGCTACGCCGATCTGATCGTGCATCGCGGACTTATTGCCGCACTCGGCCTTGGTCCGGGCGGGTTGACGCAGGACGAAGCGGCACGGCTCGAAGACGTCGCGGTACTGATCTCAGGCACGGAACGCCGCGCAATGGCAGCAGAGCGGGATACGGTCGACCGTCTTGTCGCCGCTTATCTCGCCGAGCGCATCGACGACCGTTTCGACGCCCGCATCTCCGGCGTCACCAAATCAGGACTATTTGTCCAATTGCCGCAGTACGGCGCGGATGGTTTCATCCCGGTGTCAACTTTGAACGGCGATTACTACATATACGACGAGACAGCCCGTTCCCTGTTCGGAGAACGCTCGGGCAAAGGCTACCAGCTCGCGGACCGTGTCGAGGTCCGGCTCGTCGAGGTGGCGCCGATGGCCGGCGCGATGCGCTTCGAGATGTTGACCGATCCGAAGCCTTTGCCGGGCTCCAAGCGGTCGTTTCACAAGGCCAAGGGCCGCGCCCGCGCGTCGCAATCGCGACCGGGTTCGCGCGGCAGGAGACGTTGATGACAACAGCCACGGAAGAACAGGTTTTCGGCGGAGAACATCACTCGGGCCGGGCTGCCCGCCCGCTATGGACGGCGATGAAGCGCGGCCTTCTCGGCCGCTGCCCGCACTGCGGCGATGGCAAGCTGTTTGGCGCGTTCACCAAGACCGTCGATACATGCAGTGTCTGCGGCGAGGAACTGCATCACCACCGCGCCGACGACCTGCCTGCCTATCTCGTCATCGTCATTGTCGGCCACATCGTGCTCGGCGCCTTCATGGGCGTGGAGGCAACGTCCACCCTGTCCACGTGGCAGCACATCGCCATCTGGGTGCCGCTGACCATACTTTTGTCGGTCGCGCTGCTGCAGCCGGTCAAGGGTGCCGTCATCGGACTGCAATGGGCCTTCTATATGCATGGCTTCGGCGGCGAAAACGATGTGATCGAGCCGCATCCCGGAGCCTGAATCGCAACCAAGAATACGGCTTGGCGCAACATCCCGACCGTGAAAGGCCACTTTCGCTTGCCAGAAGTTTCCGTTAGTTCGTGCGCATGGACGGTATGACCAAGGCGGAAGTCGACAAGATCGAGCGGAGCATGATCGCCCAAAGCGACCAGCCAATTCGCCCCTGTGATGCCGCGACGCTGATCCTGCTCGACCGCAAGGGCGATGACGTGCTGGTCCTGATGGGTCGCCGCCATGCCGGCCACGCCTTCATGCCAGGCAAGTTCGTCTTTCCCGGCGGCCGCACCGATCCGGCCGACAGCCGCATCCCTGTCGCTGCCGCATTGCACCCGGAGCAGGAAGCCAGGCTGATCGCCGGGCCCGGCCGCACAAGCGCCGCACGAGCTCGCGCCATCGCCTTGTCGGCCATCCGCGAGACTTATGAGGAAGCCGGATTGCTGATCGGCCGCAAAGGCGCTTTCGCCACCGCCCGGCCCGATTGGCAAGGCTTTGCCGAACACGGCGTGCAGCCTTCCCTGGACATGCTGCGTTTCATCGCGCGCGCCATCACGCCGCCCAACCGGGTGCGCCGCTTCGACACCCGCTTCTTCAGCGCCTGGCGCGACGATGTCGCGGTCGAACTGCCGGGTGGCGGCCCGACCAACGAACTCGAAGAGCTGGTCTGGCTGCCGCTTGCCAAGGCCCGGGAAGCCGACATACCCGACATCACCCGAATGATCCTGGACGAGCTGCAAAGGCGCCTCGCCCATGATCCGCTGCTGCGTCCGGCCGGCCCCGTACCCTTCTACCGGCTTGTCCGCAACCGCTTCACCCGCGAACTTCTCTAGAGCAATTCCAGGAAAAGTGTGACGCGGTTTTCCGTCCGGAATTGCGTAAGATCAAAAAGACAGAGTAATCAGCACCCATGACGGTCGATACCCAACAACAGGGCGACGAACGCGTACACTGGCTGCCGATGGTGGCGGCGATCTCGTCGATCAGCGTCGTCGGTATTGCCATCGGGCTCGGCATGCCGCTGCTCAGCGTCATCCTCGAAACACGCGGCCATTCAGCCTCGATGATCGGCCTCAACACGGCCGTCGCCGGCCTCGCCTCGATCGCCGGTGCACCGCTGGCCACACCGCTTGCGATGCGCTTCGGCGTCGCGTGGACCATGATTGCCATGATCGCCACCGGCGCGCTGGCCTTTGTCGGCTTCCATTTCGCGCCGGATTTCTGGATGTGGTTCCCATTGCGCATCGTGTTGCACATCGCGCTGACGGTGCTGTTCATCCTGTCTGAATTCTGGATCAGCACCTCGGCGCCGCCGCACCGGCGAGGGCTTGTCCTCGGCATCTACGCCACGGTTCTGTCGCTCGGCTTTGCCGCCGGACCGTGGCTGTTCGCCCATCTTGGCAGTTCCGGCTTCAGACCGTTCGGCGTCATCATCTGTCTGGTGACGCTGGCGGCCATACCGGTGCTTGCGGCGCGCAACGAGAGCCCGACCATCGTCTCCGACGGCGAGACCAGCAATTTCCTGCGCTACATCTGGCTGGTGCCGTCGGCGACCGCAGCCGTGCTGGTGTTCGGCGCGGTCGAAACCGGCGGCTTTGCGCTGTTCCCGATCTACGGCAGCCGCATCGGCTATTCCGAGGCCGACGCAGCCCTTCTCCTGACCATGATAGGCCTTGGCAACGTGCTGCTGCAGATCCCCATCGGCATGATCAGCGACCGCGTCAGCGACCGCCGCTATTTGCTCATTGCCTGCGCCATGGTTGGCCTCGCCGGCACGGCCTTCATGCCCTTCTTCGCGCAGAACTGGCACCTAATGGCGGCACTTCTGTTCGTCTGGGGCGGCGTCGTCGCTGCCATGTACACGATCGGCCTTGCCCATCTCGGCTCGCAGCTTTCGGGCCATGAACTGGCGTCGGCCAACGCCGCCTTCGTGCTCTGCTACGGCGTCGGCATGGTTCTCGGTCCGCAGGCGATCGGCATCGGCATGGATGCATTCGGTCCAACCGGCTTCGGCTGGTCGCTCGGCCTGTTCTTCGCCGCCTATATTGCCCTGGTCGCCTTCAGGCTGGTCCGCAAGATCCTGCTGTAGCGCGATTGCTGCCAGCCCGCATTGGCATGGCGCGGTGAGAGGCTGCTGACAGAACCGTGTCAGGAGCACAGGGCTAAAAGGGTGTCCCAAAACACTTGAGGACACTTCCATGATCGACAGCGGCTTTGAAACCACATCACTACGAATGACACTGCTTCTGCTTGTGACCTTCCAGGCCCCGGCCGCCGATGTCGACCGCATCATGGACGCGGTGGTCGCGATCGCGCCGCTGGCCATGGGCAAATATGACCGTAATGCCTATCAGTCGGCGCATGGCATCGAGCGCTACAGGCCGCTCGACGGTGCGGCCGCCGGGGCCGAAACCGAATTGCGGCGGCGCCCCGGCACTGTCGAGGTTTCCTTCGAATTGCCCGACGACCAGGCATTGGCCGCCGGCGTCGCCGAGGCGATTTTCCAGGCCCATTCCTACCAGGAACCGGTGATCCGCATTCAGCCGATCCTGGCCAGCCGTTCCAAGGGGCTGGATGACCGCGCCAATCCGAATCGCTGGTGGAACACGACCGGAGACTGGAAGAAGGTTGCGGCATCGGCGACAGAAACCGCTGATTTCCAGTCACCGGCAGGCTCGGGCGGGTCGCACGAGGCATACCGGGCTTGACTTTCCAGGCGCGTTCTTTATGTGTCGCGCCAAGTTTCCCGCGTCCGGGTGTTTCCCCGTGCTCCAGCGGCCAAAACCCCACGAACAAACGGACTGATATCATGGCCAAAGCCGCAAACATCAAGATCAAGCTTCTGTCGACCGCCGACACCGGTTTCTTCTACGTGACCAGCAAGAACAGCCGCACCAAGACGGACAAGCTGTCGTTCCGCAAGTACGATCCGGTCGCCAAGAAGCACGTCGAATTCAAGGAAACCAAGATCAAGTAATCTGGGCTTCCCTCTGCAATGTCGAAACGCCGCCCAATGGGCGGCGTTTTCGTTTGTAACGTGCGGAGGCCGCGCACCTCGCGCACTTCACGCCCTCACGCCTTCACCAAGTCTGTGAAGTGTATCATTTTAACACAATCGCCAATTGGTAGACTCCCACGACGGATAGGCAGTTAGTTCAGCGTCAGGCTAAAGGGGGGATGCCTCGAAATGGGAGAGAACCATGTCCATTCAGAAAGGCGACTATCGAACCAACAGAGCCGACTATGCGATTGCCGCGATGCACAGGGGAGTGACCGCCGAAGATAGCGTTCGGGACGATATTCTGGCAGCAAGAAAGAAGTCCCTATGGCTAAAGGAACGGCGATCAGCCAAGTCGGCTGAGAACCCCTTGGACAGCTCGCCGCTGCCCAAAAGAAGCCCTCGCGGATAGAGCCACGGCAGCCTCACGCGATCGCACCATAATCATGCACCGCCGACTCGCTCATATTTGCAGATGCAGCCGGCGGTATTTGCCTCTCGCATGGCGGCCCAACGCGTGGCGAAATGGCTCCCGTTCTTTTAGAAGGCGGCAGGACTAAAGTCTTGTTCTCTACACGCAAAGGTCTGAGGGGTCTCGTTAGGTTCCGCAAATGTCTGTTGGACGTTCCGTTACTTTAGTTAATGGAGATGTAGTCATCCCTTGTATTTCCCACCCGGGAACGGTGCCTGCTGCGGCCGTTCGTAATCCATAGGCCCGTCATTCAGGTTGTTCAGCGCGCTGTACAGATCGCTGTGCAACGGTGTCGATCGCGTCCCAAATCCCCTCACCAGCTGAGTTCTATCAGCCGATGCGATCACCGCTTTTGGGATCGAACAGATGCAGCGACGCCGGATCGGCTGCCAACCGTACCACGTCGCCGGGCTTTACCCCGGCTCGGCCCATGGCAAAGACGCAAAGCTGCTGGCTGGCCAGCTTGACGTAGAACTGCGTCGAAAGCCCGAGCGGCTCCACCACCACCACCTCGCCCTTCAATGCGCCGTCGTCTGCCAGCCGGATATGCTCGGGCCGCAGACCGACTGTGATGGCGTCGCCGCCCTTCAGCGGAAGGCCTTCTGGCAACAGCAGCGCCTGGCCATCGGCCAGCACGGCCTCCGAGGCACCGCCCTTGCGAACCGTCGCCGGCAGGAAATTCATGCCGGGTGAACCGATGAAACCGGCGACGAACATGTTGGCCGGCCGATCGTAGAGATCGAGCGGCGCGCCGACCTGCTGGATCAGCCCGTCATGCATGACGACGATGCGGTCCGCCATGGTCATCGCCTCGATCTGATCGTGGGTGACGTAGACGGAGGTGGTTTTCAGTTGCTGGTGCAGCGCCTTGATCTCGGCGCGCATATGGACGCGCAGCTTGGCGTCGAGGTTCGACAGCGGCTCGTCGAACAGGAAGACCTTGGGATCGCGCACGATGGCCCGGCCCATGGCGACGCGCTGGCGCTGGCCGCCGGACAATTGCCGCGGCAGGCGTTGCAGGAACGTGTCGAGCCCGAGCCGCTTGGCCGCGCCGTCCACCCGGGCGTCGATCGTCGTCTTCTCCGCCTTCTTCAACAGCAGGCTGAAGCCCATGTTCTTCGACACGTCCATATGCGGATAGAGCGCATAGGACTGGAACACCATGGCGATGTCGCGGTCCTTGGGTGCTACGTCGTTGACCAGTCGCTCGCCGATGCGGATCTCGCCGCCGGAAGCCTCCTCCAGCCCGGCGATCATGCGCAAAAGCGTGGACTTGCCGCAGCCTGACGGGCCGACCAGGACGACGAATTCGCCATCGGCGATTTCAAGGTCGACCGCGTGCAGGACACGGACGGCGCCATAATCCTTGCGGACCTTTTCGAGCGTGACAGAAGCCATCGGTCTATCCTTTGACGGCGCCGGCGGTCAGGCCGGTGACGAGATAGCGTTGCAGGAAGGCGAAGAAGATGCAGACCGGGATCAGTGCCAGGATGGATGCTGCCATCATCTGTCCCCAGTCGACGGCGAACTTGCCGATGAAGGTAAGCAGGCCGACCGCGAAGGTCTTCTGGTCGTCGCTGGAAATCAGCATCAGCGCGAACAGAAGCTCGCTCCACGCGGCCGTGAAGACGAAGCCCAGCGTCGCGCCCATGCCGGGCAACGTCAGCGGCACGATTACCTTGCGCATCGCTTGCGCCCGGGTGCAGCCGTCGATCATCGCCGCCTCTTCCAGGTCCTTCGGAATGCCGTCGAAGAAGGACTGCATCAGGAACGTGGCAAACGCTGTATTGAAGGCGGTGTAGATGATGATCAGCCCGGTCAGGCTGTTGATCAGGCCGATCTGACCCATCACGCGGTAGATCGGCGGAATGACCATCACCAGCGGAAAAGTCTGGGTCAAAAGCAACATCAGCGCAAGGGCTGCCTTGCCACGAAAGGTGAAGCGCGACATGGCATAGCCGGCGAGCGACGCAATGATTGTCACCAGTGCCGCCGTCGACACCGAGACGATGACGCTGTTGAGGAAATACCGCGGAAAATCGGTGGCCTCGAGCACGGTGACGAAGTTCTGCAGCGTCATGTGCGACGGCCAGAAGGTGATGCCTTCGGAATACAGAAGCCGCTCCGGCGTGACCGAGATCTTCAGCGTCCAATAGATCGGAAACAGGGCAAAGAGCACGTATGCCGCGATCGCCGCGTAGAGGCCGATGCCGCCGAAGAAGCGCTGCGAGGTTGAACGCCCTGCGATCATCAGACGTGCCTCACCAGCGTGCGACGAATGCCGATCAGGGCAATCGCATAGGCAATGAGCAGGACCAGCAGCAGCACGGCCACCGCCGAGGCATAGCCCTTGTCCAGCGACTTGAAGGCGCTGACGTAGATGTAGACCGGAACCGTGTTGGTCGAGCCGGCCGGTCCACCCTCGGTCATGACGAAGATCAGGTCGGCGAAGGTGGCGATCCAGATGGTGCGCAACATCACGGTGATGGCGATGGTCGGCGCCAGGAACGGCAGCGTCACCTTGGTGAAGCGCTGCCAGGGCGAGGCGCCGTCGATCGCCGCCGCCTCATGCAGTTCCGATGGAATGGATTTCAAGGCCGCCAGCAGCGTGATGGCGAAGAACGGAATACCGAACCAGACATTGGCGACGATCGGCCCCCACATGGCAGTTGAAGGATCGGACAGCACATTTGTCGGCTCGGCCTTCAGTCCCAGCGCAAACAGCCAATGCGGCAACGGGCCGATGATCGGGTTGAACAACCAGGCCCAGGTCAGGCCCGACAGGAAGGATGGCACCGCCCAGGGCAGGAACACCAGCGCCTGCACCAGTTTGCGGCCGCGAAACGGTTTGTCGAGCAGCAGCGCCAGGCCGAGGCCGAGGAAGAACTGGAAAAGCAGGCTGGCGACGGTCCACCACAGCGTGTTGACCAGCGCCTGCCCCAGCACCTGATCCGACAGCATCGCCTGGTACTGCCCGAGCCCGACATATTCGGACTTGAACGCCGAGAATTTGCGGAAGGAGTAGCTGATGCCGATGACCAGCGGCACCAGAAGCACCACGACCAGCAGGATGATCGCCGGGCTGAGATACAGCCATGGCTCGATTGCGACGTGCGATAGCCGCTTGCGATGCGGCTTGCCGACGGATCGTATTTCGGACACGGCATAGGTCATTGGCTGAGGATCGGCTCCCTGGAGCGACGTCGGGCAGCCGGGGGGTCAACCCCGCGAAGAGGGGGGTGTCGGCCGCCCCGCCCCAAAGTGGGGGGGGGCGGCCCCGGGGAGGGGGGGGGGGGCGGGGGGGGGGGGGGGCGCGGGGGGGGTGGGGGGGGGGGGGGGGGGGCGGGGGGGGGGGGGGGCGGGGGGGGGGGGGGGGGGGGGGGGGGGGGGGGGGGGGGGGGGGGGGGGGGG
>NZ_JAMYMV010000027.1:0-77750 GCF_040318715.1 Mesorhizobium sp. M1050
ACGTCTCGCAAGCCATGATCCTTGTCGCAATGGGTGGCAATCTCATCCGCCGAAACGCTCATCCGTGAATTTCAAAACGGACTCTAAGAAGCCATGATTCTGGCTTGCGGTATTTCACGAAATTGCTGTCTCGTGATAAAACATCGGCGCAGGACCGTAGAGGTTAACGGCTCGTTACTTTAGTAAGTGCTTTAATAAGAGATCATCCGCCAGCGTCATAGTACTTGCGCAATCTACCGTCCCGCCTAAGCTTCCCGCCTAAGCTTTCCGGACCGCGCTTGCAATGGCGTGACACCGCGATACTTCTTCATGATCGTGGTAAAATGGCTCTGGCTTGAAAATCCGCAGAGATGAGCGATCTCCGCGATGGTCATGCGCCTGTCGAGAAGCAGTCTTTCCGCGAAGTCCAGCCGCAGATCGAGAACATACTGGTGCGGCGGCGCCCCGAACGTCTTCGAGAAAGCCCGCATGAAGTGATAGGGCGAAAGTCCGCAAACCGCGGCCATTTCGGAAAGCGCCAGCTTGCGCGAAAAGTTCTCGTTCAGGAATTCCTGCACGCGGCGCGCACCGCGCACCGAAAGCCCGCCTTTCACGTTCAGCGTCGGCTGTCGCGTCGCATCGGTCCCGGAAGTCGGTTCCCGGGGATCATCGTGGCGCCGCATGGCTCGGCCTCCGGATCTTTCCCGAATGGAACTCAACCTGATGCGGCATACGTCGTTCCCTCGAAAACAATTCGTGATTGATCGAACTGGACCTGTGCCGGCTCTCACGCATCATATGCCGGAGGGACAAGCGTTGAACGGTCAATCGGTCCCGGCGCCGGCAATCCCGGTCGGCTCGGCAGCGGCGGACGGTATCGAGAGCCCACGGGCCGGCTTTGCCGAACACGGACAGTTATGCGAGCCGGCAAAATCCCTGAGGAATGCTGGTCGCCAGAAGCTTCCGCGATCCAGTCGCGCGGAGACATCGCGCTCCGGCGCTGGGCTGCCCTTCCCGGGCTTGCACTTTCCGCAATAACGCCGAACACAGGCCGGGATACTCGTCCCCGACCGCCGCCCCGGAAAGCGCCGCCTTCCCAGGTCTCCGCATGTTTCATGGGCCTCGCCTCAGCCGCCTCGCCGTTCGAAATCCCCTTTAGCCCACCAACCCGGGAATCAAACTAACGCACATGCTAAGGCTATGGAAGAACTTCCATGCGCAAAGAAAGCGTTTTGTCCGGGATAAGGGAGGTCCGATACTGGACGCAGTCGAAGATCTTGCGGGCCTGCTGAATATCGCCAGCTATTGCTGATCCTCGCGACGCTCCTCGTACAGATTCCATGCAAGTTCGACAAGGCCGAGAAGAACATCCTCCTCGTTCCAACCGACCGCGACCGCCGCCTGAACGATTTCGCGCACGAGCGGCAACAACTGGCGCCGGCATTCGGCCGATAATTCGACGTCGTCGTCACCCATAGGAGGTCCGCCGAAGTTGAACTCCATCATTCGCGGCCCCCCTCGCCCTCGACCGAAACGTTACATCATTGTTTTTTATTCCCGCTTGCATACAACAAGTCCGCCGCCAAGCATAGGAAGCCTTCGACAACCGGAGGCTGCATGGAATGACGTTGCGTCAGCTCGTCTCTATGCTTCGCCGCTCTGCCCAAGGTTACAATTCTTCGGCCAGGCCGCCTGTCGCCGGCACTGAGTATCTCTTCGCGATATCGAACGCTTGCCATCGCAATTTGCCTGGCAAGATCACTTCCAGCACATGATCGGCTGCATTGCCTTCTGCAATCGCTCGCTGGATAGTCTCGGCCATGTTGGAGACCCTGGCGACTCATTGGCCCCAAATTCTCGCGGTCATCTCCGTGGTGATGGCGACCGTCGGCATCGTCCACGCCGTCATGACCAAGGAGGATGTCCGCGCTGCCACCGGCTGGGTCGGCGTGATGGTGCTGTCGCCGATCCTCGGCGTGCTGATCTATGCCGTCGCCGGCATCAACCGCATCCGTCGCGCCACGATCACCGCACAGCGTCCGCTTGCCGGCAACGCGGTATCCGCCAAGCTTGAGCGCGACGTCGCCGCCGAAGAGGCCCTAATCGTCGAGCGATACGGGCAGCGGTTCACCGGCTTGAGAACACTGGGCGACAGGGTGGCGCGGCGCGCACTGACGCCTGGAAATGCAATAGAGGTGCTGGAGACCGGCGATCAGGCCTATGCGGCCATGGGTGCGGCGATCGACGGCGCGGAACGCAGTATCCTGCTCGAAACCTACATTTTCGACAATGACGCCGTCGGCCGGCTCTTCGTCGAAGCGCTGGCCGGCGCGGTCCGGCGCGGCGTCGCCGTCCGCGTGCTGATCGATGCCGTCGGCGCCCGCTACTCCGTGCCCAGCATCCTTGGCCATTTGCGCGAGGCCAAAATCCCGGCCGATGTCTTCAACGGCAACATCGTCATGGGCCTGCGCCTGCCCTATGCCAATCTCAGGACCCACCGGAAGATCCTCGTGGTCGACGGCATCGCCGCCTTCACCGGCGGCATGAACATCCGCAAGGGCTTTTCGGCCGAATTCGCCGGCTCCAACAGCGCCAGGGACACACATTTCCGGGTGACCGGTCCGGTTGTCGCCGACCTCTTTTCGGTCGCAGCCGAGGACTGGCGCTTCGCCACCAACGAAGCGCTGAAGAGTGATGCGTGGCGAATTGCCCCGCTGTCGCCGGCACCCGGCGTGCCGATGCTGGTCCGGGCCGTCGCTTCCGGCCCGGACGCCAGCAACGAAACCAACCACAAGCTGCTGATCGGGGCGTTCTCCGTCGCCCGCAAATCGATCCGCCTGATGTCGCCCTATTTTCTGCCGGATCGCGAACTGATCAGTGCGCTGATAACGGCGGGCAGACGAGGTGTCGAAATCGACATCGTCGTGCCGGCGGTGAACAACCTTTTCCTGGTCGACCGTGCGATGACGGCGCAATTCGACCAGGTGCTGAAGCATTATTGCCGCGTCTGGCGCACGGAAGGACCTTTCGACCATTCGAAACTGGTTTCGATCGACGGCGTGTGGGCCTATGTCGGCTCTTCCAATCTTGACGCCCGGTCGCTGCGGCTGAATTTCGAAATCGACCTCGAAATCCTCGACGCCGGCTTTGCCAACGAGATCGAAGCGCGCATCCGGTCGGCGCTCGAGACGGCCGTACCGGTCACGCTGGAAGCATTGAAGGCCAGGCCGTTCCTCATCAGGCTGTTCGACCGGGCCCTCTGGCTCGGCTCGCCCTATCTCTAGATGGGTTCACCCAGTCTCTGGATGAGAGTGAACCCATCTTTACCAAAACGACGTGCTAGGCGGATAGTTTGATGCCGATCATGGAATATGGACTGAAAGACTCTATCTGAGGTGCATGGTGAAAGCAGCGGCCATGGTAGGCACACGATGCGCGTGACAGGACGCAGCCTCCCGGCAAGTATGCTGTTATCCATTCGTGACCGCCGGATGCGGAAGGCAAACGTTGCCGCACTCAAGACCACGGCCATCACCGGCACGCTGGTTGCCTCCTACAATGTCCACAAATGCATCGGCGTCGACAGGAAATTCGACCCGGAGCGGACCGTCCGCGTCATCCGCGAAATCGATCCGGATGTCATTGCGTTGCAGGAAGTCGACAACCGCTTCGGCGACCGTGTCGGGCTTCTCGACCTGGCCCGGCTCGAGCGCGAAACCGGCCTTGTTCCGGTGCCGATTTCCGCGACCGGCAAGGGCCATGGCTGGCATGGCAATGTCTTGCTGTTCAAGAAGGGCGTCGTTCGTGACGTGCACCAGATCAGACTTCCGGGACTGGAGCCGCGCGGCGCGTTGGTGGCGGAGATCGACCTCGATGGAAGCCAGACGCTGCGCATCATCGCCGCCCATCTCGGCCTGCTGCGCCGCTCGCGCTCCCAGCAGGCACGTGTCGTACTCGACCTGATGAATAGCCCGGACGAAAAGCCGACCTTGCTGCTCGGCGACCTCAACGAATGGCGTCTCGGCAACCGCTCCGCGCTCAATACGCTGCATGCGACGTTCGGCCCGCAGCCCCCGGCGGTCCCCACCTTCCCCTCGAACCTGCCGCTGCTGGCGCTCGACCGCATCATGGCCAACAGGCATGGCATGATTGCCGCCGTCGACGCGCATGACACGCCGCTTTCTCGGGTTGCATCGGACCATCTGCCGTTGACGGCCTTTGTCCAACTGGAGCGCATGGCCGGCGCCGATAACGGTTTGATGTCCCAGGCGTCGCAAAGCGTGTAGATGTTCTGTGGAACGCCCGGTTCTTCCACGAGTTGATAGGTCTTGAGTTCGCAGGAGGACCGAATGAAGAAATTGATTTTAGCTTCCGTATTGGCATTTGCCGCAACGGCCGCGGTGGTGGCACCGACGCAAGCCGCAAGCGTGATTATCCAGTCCGACGACGATCAATATTCACCGGACGACCTGTATTCACCGGACGACCAATATTCACCGGATGATCAGTTCGACAATGGCGAAATCATCGTTCGCCGCCATCACGACCGGCGTATCTACGACAACCAGTATGATGACGACCAGAACGCGCAATATGGCGACTACAGCGACGGCGAATATCGCCGCCACTACCGGCATCACCGCTGCCACATCGAACTGATCAAGCACTGGCGCCACCACCACAGGGTGATCGAGGAGGTCCGCGTCTGCAGCTGATCTTCGGCCGAGCCAACCGGCTGGCGACAAAGCAGGCCAGCTTGGCGACCCTACCCGGACAGGGCCTGACCTCGCTATCTGATACCCTCTGGACACAGCTGCCGAAGGCTGAAAAATTTGGAGCGCAACTCGCTTTGGAGTCGAGCCGGAACACCAGGAGATGGCGCTGAGATTGGAAGACATTGCCGGCCATCCGGCGTTGCATCGGTGCGTTCAGGAGCAGTCGCTGGCGCTGATCCAGATTTATCAGGACAGCCCGCGGCTGGCTTCGATTTTCGCCACGCAGCAGCGTTGGCTGATGGGCCATGTCGGCCTCGCCATGCATTTCAGGCGCGACCCGCATGACCGTCGCAAGGAACTGACGGTATCGCGTTTCATCGAGTTCGTGCACCAGCACGCGGTGGCTAGCCGCAACACGGCCGACGCTTTCATCAAGGAGATGCTGCACTACCACATTGCCGAATACGTGTCGGGTGGCGACGGTCGTACCCACCCCTTGCAGCCGACAGCGGCAACCGTGCAGACTTTTACCGGCTGGGTCCTTGCCCATTTGCGCACGTTGGATCGCCTCGACGGGGCAGACCGCTTGGCCAGATTCCTGGAGCATCCCGAAATGGTTGCCGGGCTGCAGCCTTTGGTAGCGGACGGCCTGCTAGCCTCCGCGCCGGTGCGCGAACCCAACCAGACCTTTTCCCTGTTCATCTGGCTCAACAATGGCGGCATCGTCATGGACTGGCTGATGTCGGGCATCGACCCCGATCATGCCGGCCTGGAGCGGATTGCGACAAGCGTGGTTTCGATCGGCGATTTCGCCAAATGGCTCAAGCTGTCGCGCACCCACCTTGCCCGCAAACTGCGCGCCGCCGAGAACCTCGGCAGCATCGGCTGGCTCGGCCAGCGCGGCCATTCGGTGATGTGGGTGTCGAACACCTTCTACCAGGAATACATGACCGTCCAGGCCGCCAAGCTGGCCATAGTCGATGCGGCCTTCGACGCGACTTTTGGCCAGCCGGTAGGCAGCTGATCGGTTGGGCTACCCTGCGGGAGACGCCCATGGCAACGAACTCGGGTTAACAGGTTCCTTCGCAGCCTTCGCCGGCGCGTTGGCTGACGGAAACGAAAAACCCGCCTGCACGGCGGGTCACTGGCGCAAATCAGCACCATGGATGAATATGTACCATAGCTGAGGGCACGAGGTCAAGAAAAAATTCCTATCGTAAAAAGCTACCGGCACAAAAGCTGCCAATGCCCAACCCGGCCCTCGTCAGTCGATATCGAACGAGACGCCCTGGGCGAGCGGCAGTGCCTTTGAGTAGTTCACCGTGTTGGTGGCGCGCCGCATATAGGCCTTCCACGCATCGGAGCCGCTCTCGCGGCCGCCGCCGGTTTCCTTTTCGCCGCCGAAGGCACCACCGATCTCGGCGCCCGAGGTACCGATGTTGACATTGGCGATGCCGCAGTCCGACCCATCGACACCGAGGAAGCGCTCCGACTCCTGCAGGTCGCGGGTGAAGATCGACGACGACAGGCCGGCGCCCACCGCATTGTGCTCGTCGAGCACGGCGTCGAAATCCGAATATTTCATCACATAGAGGATCGGCGCGAAGGTCTCTTCCGTGACCGGGGCCACCTGCTTGGACATTTCGACCAGCGCCGGATGCACGTAATAGGCATCCGGATGACCATTCTCGACGCGCGCGCCGCCGGTAATCTTGCCACCCTGGGCGGCGGCTTCCTTCAACGCCTTCTGCATGTTCTCGTAGGCTGCCTTGTCGATCAGCGGCCCGACCAGCGAGGAGGTCTCCAGCGGATTGCCGACCGAGACGCTCTCGTAGGCCTTCTTGAGACGTGGAACCAGGGCGTCGTAGACGCTGTCATGCACGAACAGGCGCCGCAGCGTCGTGCAGCGCTGGCCTGCCGTGCCCATCGCTCCAAAGGCAATCGCGCGCAACGCCATGTCGAGATCGGCTGTCGGGCAGACGATGCCGGCATTGTTGCCGCCAAGCTCCAGCACCGCGCGGGCAAAGCGCTTGGCCAGCCGCGGGCCGACGTCGCGGCCCATGCGGGTCGAGCCGGTGGCCGAAACCAGCGGCACCTTTGGGTGATCGACCAGGATCTCGCCAACCGCACGATCGCCGATCAGCACCGGCGCCAGGCCCTCAGGTGCATCCGCACCGAAGCGCTTGACCGCCCGTTTGAAGATAGCTTCGCAGGCAAGCGCCGTCAGCGGCGTCTTCTCCGACGGCTTCCACACCACCGCATCGCCGCAGACCAGCGCCAGTGCCGCGTTCCACGACCACACCGCGACCGGGAAATTGAAGGCCGAGATGACGCCGACGACGCCCAGCGGATGCCAGGTTTCCATCATGCGATGTCCCGGACGCTCGGTGGCGATGGTCAGGCCGTACAATTGCCGGGAGAGGCCGACGGCGAAATCGCAGATGTCGATCATCTCCTGCACTTCGCCAAGGCCCTCGGACGGGATCTTGCCGACCTCGATCGAGACCAGCCGGCCAAGCTCGGCCTTGTGCGCGCGCAGCTCCTCGCCGAGCAGCCGCACCAGTTCGCCACGCCTCGGACCCGGCACCAGCCGCCACGCCTGGAAGGCCTTGTGCGCGGCATCGATGGTCTTGGCCGCATCGGCGGGCGAGATCGTCTTAAGCGCCGCGATCTGCTCGCCCGTCACTGGGCTGCGCACCATCAGGTCACCGCCGACAAGCGCATCCTTGGCCACACCCAGTTTCGCCAGAAGCTCGGTCGTTTCCTTCGCTATCGTCATTTTGTCCCTTTCGGATCCACCGCCATCAGATGGCGTTGAACCAATGCTTGCGCAATGTCGCCCGCGTGCCGGTCAGCACTTCGGGCACAGTCATGGCGTGGCATTACTCGTTTCGGGGAAGAATCGCCACCCCGGCATGGTCCAAGCCCAGGCGACACGATTGAGCCAGACATGCGGACGGCGCTCAGTTTGCCTTTTGCGTCGGTGCGCGGGCGGCCCCGTCCTTCATCAGCCGGTCGATATGCATGCGGATATGAGCCGCTTCCGCCGCCGTATTGGCAAGCGCGATGGCGCGGTCGAAGGCGACACGCGCCTCCTCGCCCCGGTCAAGCTGCATCAGAAGGCCACCCTTGAGGCCGAAGAAGTGGAAATAGCCGGAAAGCCGTTCTTCCAGCGGCTCGATCATGGCGAGTGCCTCTGCCGGACCACGCACCTTCGAGACGGCGACGGCCCGGTTGAGCGTGATCACCGGTGATGGCTGCATCTGCTCGAGCAGGCGGTAGAGCAGGTCGATCTCGTTCCAGTCGGTATCCTCGGCCTTTTCGGCCCGTGCATGCAGCGCGGCAATAGCCGCCTGCACCTGATAGGGGCCGGGCTTGCGATGGCGCAGCGCCTTGTCGACCAGTGCCAGCCCCTCATCGATCATCTTGCGGCTCCACAGGCTGCGATCCTGATCCTCGAGCAGCACGATCTCGCCATCTTCGTCGAAACGGGCCGGTGCGCGCGCATGCTGCAGAAGCAGCAGCGCCGTCAGCCCCATGATCTCCGGTTCGGTCTGGAACAGCCGCAGCAACAGCCGTGCCAGCCGGATCGCCTCCTCGCACAGCGGCGCACGGGCCGGCGCCTCGCCGCTGTTGGTCGAATAGCCTTCGTTGAAGATCAGGTAGACCATGGCGGCGACGGCGGCGAGCCGTTCCGACCGCTCGACTGCGCCCGGCGTCTCGAACGGCACGCCGGCGTCCGCAATGCGCGCCTTGGCGCGGGTGATGCGCTGCTCCATGGCGCTTTCGCCAACCAGGAAGGCACGCGCGATCTGTTTGACGGTGAGGCCCGAGACAATCCGCAGCGCCACCGCGATCTGCTGCGTTGCCGGCAGGTCGGGATGGCAGCAGATGAACAGCAGCCGCAATATGTCATCGCGGTAATGCGCTCCGTCCAGCCGCTCGGCGATATCGCTCTCGGCATCTTCCAGATCCGAGATCTGGTCTTCCTCCGGCATCGGCGTCTGCTTGGCGCGCTTGCGCACTGCATCGATGCCGCTGTTGCGGCCGACAAAGATCAGCCAGGCCGCGGGATCACGCGGCGGCCCGTTCTGCGGCCAGTTCTTGATGGCCCTGAGGCACGCATCCTGGAAAGCTTCCTCCGCCGTATCGAGATCGCGGAAATAACGCAGCAGCGCGCCCATTGCCTGCGGACGGGCGACACTGATCGCGGAGCTGATCCAGGCTAGTTCGGTCATGCCGGGACCTTGTTGCGGTTGAAGACCGAGACCGGCCGTATCTCGTAGGAGCCGCCACTCGGATTGACCTCGGAAAGTTCGCGGGCGAACTCCACGGCCTCGTCGAGATCGCCGCATTCGAGCGTGTAGAAGCCGAGGAATTGTTCCTTGGTCTCGGCAAACGGGCCGTCGATGACGACCGCTTCGCCCTTGACCCTCCGCAGCGTCGTCGCGGCCGTGGTCGGCAAGAGCCGTGCCACCGGCCCAAGCCTGCCAGCCTTGACATATTTGTCCTGGACGTCGCGGAGATTGGCCATGACCTCGTCGTCCTGTGCCTTGCTCCAGGAGCAGACGACATCTTCGGAAGCATAGCAGAGGATTGCGTAGAGCATGGTTGGTCCTTCTTCTCTGTCAAAGGACGAAACAGTAAGTCCGATCCCGACATGGCGTCGATAAAAAAATCCCGAGACGGCGGATTTGGCGACGCTCCGTCGCTGCCGGTCAGCTTTCGTGCAGCTTCAGCCATCGCAGCACGAGCGCTTCCTCGTCGTCCAGACCATCGATCGAGCGCCTGCGCTTGTTGGCCCGCGCCATTTCGTCCAGCAATCGCCCCTTTGACCACGCCTCGAAGACCTGCGGATGGATGTAGCATTTGCGGCAGACCGCGCGTGTGTTGCCCAGCCGCTCGGCGACCTTGTCGACGACGCTGTTCATCACCCGCTTTTGCTGTGCCTGGCTTTCCGGCAAATCCGTCTGTGCAAACAGCGACGCGGCGTGGATGGTGCCGCCCCAGGTGCGGAAATGCTTCGAGCTGAAGGCATCACCAACTGCCTCACGGATATAGCGGTTGACGTCCTCTGAGTGGACCGGCCGCCTGTTGCCGTCGTCATCTAGGTACTGAAACAGCTTCTGGCCCGGCAGATCCTGCGCGCCGCGAACAATCCTGGCGATCCGGCGGTCGACCAGCTTCAGCTTCCACTCCTTGCCGGACTTGCCGTTGAAGGCAAAGCGCAGGCTTGAACCGTCGATATCGACATGGCGGTCACGCAACGTGGTCAGCCCGAAGCTCTTGTTGTCGCGGGCATAAGCGGCATTGCCGACCCGGATCATCGTGTTGTCGAGCAGCCAGACGACCGCGGCAACGACACGCTCGAACGGCAAACCAGGACGACGTAGATCGCTGTCGATCCTGCGCCGCAGGGTCGGCAGGCTTTCGGCAAAGGCGACAAGGCTTGAATATTTGGCGCCGTCGCGTTCTTCGGCCCATTGCGGATGGTAGCGGTATTGCTTGCGTCCGCGCAGGTCCCTGCCCGTTGCCTGGATATGGCCGTCGGCGTCGGGCGAAATCCACACATCCGTCCAAGCCGGCGGAATGACGATTGCCTCGATACGCGCCCTGGTAGCATTGGCAACTGGCCGCCCATCCGGCCCCTTGTAGGAAAACCCCTCGCCTGTCTTCAGCCGCCGGATACCCGGCTCGGCATCACTGACATAGGTAAGCGACGCGTGATCGGCCGAGCTTTGCGACCCATTTTTCGGCACAGCATCTCCGTCAGCCGACCGGCTGTGCGACAATCCGGATTTCTGCAGCATGTCAGCTCCGCGCAAATATCCGTAGATAAGCCACTGGCCGATTTCTGGTTCCACACATGGTCGGAAAAGCCGGGGGCGGGCGAGAGCGCCGGCCCGAAGCTCACGCCTTTTCGAGCACGACCGGGATGACGTCGACAGCTTGCTCGCCGACCTGCCCTCCCGTGGTCTTGAGAACGCCCACGATCGGTGCCACGTCCGAGTAGTCGCGGCCGTAACCGACGGTGATGTGATCGTTGCTGGCCCGCATGCCGTTGGTCGGATCGAATTCCTGCCAGCCGGCGTCGCGCCCGCACCAAACCTTGACCCAGGCATGCATGGCATCGGCGCCTTCCAGCCGGGGTTTGCCCTTCGGCGGGATGGTGCGCAGGAAGCCGCTGACATAGCCGGCCGGAATACCGAGCCCGCGCAGGCCGGCGATCATGATATGCGAAAAATCCTGGCAGACACCGCGCTTCAGCTTGAAGGCGTCGCTCGCCCTGGTTCGCACCGTGGTCGCCTCGCCGTCATAGGTGAAATCGCGATGGATGCGATTGCACAGGTTCATCGCCGTGCCGGCGGCAGAGCCGGCGACGCTATCGCGAGCGTAGCCGGTGATCGCACCATCGATGCCGGCATGAATGCTGGCCGTCAGGAAATGGTGGGGTGTATCAGGCGCCAGCGACCGCACGGCAGCAAGCTCCTGCCTGAGTCTGCCGATATCGGGCGACACGTCGAGGCCGGGCTCGGGCCGCGACACCGATACGCGTGCGCTCATCCTTATGTCGAGTGTGTCATGCGCGTCGCGAAAGGCGATCGACGTGACGTTGTTGCCGAAGAAATCGGGAAAATCCGAACGCTCGTTGGGCGCCGGCGCAAAGGACAAGGATGCCGCGATGACGCGCTGAACGTCCGATATCGTCGACGGCAGCACGCGGATCTGATGGCGGCCGCCACCGGCCGCCGCGGCATAATCGTAATGGAGATGAAGCCTGATGTCGTAAAGCATGCCCTACTTTTCTTGTTCCGGAACCGGCTTAGCCGAAATAGGCTTTGGCGAGGCTGTTGTAGAGGCCGCCGATTTCGTGGGCGAGATCGTCCAGCGCCTTTGCCGTCATGTCCGAAGGCTCCTTGATGGCGATCTGGGTATTGAGCTGCAGGATCTCTTTCGCCGCCGGCGACATGTGCCCTTCCCCGCCGAGCGACGGCAACAGGCCGATCTCGGCCTTCAGCCTTTCGAGCTGGAACAGGATGGAGCGAGGATTGAGCGGATCGAGCGCCAAGAGATCGACTACCGTGCGCCGGCCGGCCTGCACCGGATATTGCCGACGGTGGGTCATCACGCTGTCGCCGATCTCCAGCATCATGTCGAGCGCGCCGTCCGGCGCCTTGGCGCTGGTCAGCCGAGATAGCGTACGGGCGATCTGGATGCCGCGCTCCAGCCTCCGGCCGATCTCGAGGAAGCGCCAGCCGGCGAAGCGGTACATGTTCTCGTGCAGCAGGCCGGAAAAGCCGGCGAGCTTGCGCAGGACGACCGTCATCGCCCGGGTCGCGTCGTCGCCTGGCGCTACCGTCGTTGCGAACTGATGGATGGTCTTCGACAGGTCCTTCAGCGCCAGCCAGCCATCGGGCGAGAAGCGGTCGCGAATCTGACCGGCGCTGTAGACCGCGCTATCCAGCGTACCGATCAGCCCTGACGGGATCGCCGTCTCGATGTCGATGCCGAAAGGTTGGAGATACTCCCTGATGTCGGCGAGCAGCGGCATATCCGGGTCGGAGGTTTCGGCCAGCCGCACATGATAGGCACGTAGGATGCGCACCGTGTCTTCCGAGCGTTCGATATAACGTCCAAGCCAGGTCAGGTTCTCCGCCGCCCGGCTGGGCAGGCTACCGGGCCTGGTGCGCGTGAAACTGTCGCCTTCTTGCGGCAGCAGCGTCTCGCGCTCCACCGGTCGCTCGCTGACCACCCAGACGTCCGCCGCCTGGCCTCCGCGCTGCATCGCGATCGCCGTCGGGTCGAGCGATAGGCCGACGCGGGCAAAGCCCCCCGGCATCACCATCCAGCCCTCGGGCGTTCGCGCCAGGTAAACGCGCAGGCTCGCCGGCCGGGGCTCCAGCCAGCCGCCGACATAGACGGGCGTCGTCGAAAGAGTCACCGCTTCCTGACCAACGAAGTTGCCGCCATCGCGTTCGATGCGCGACACCAGCTCCGCCCGCTCCCCGGCCGACAGCGCCGAGCCAAGCTTCGTCTGGTCGTCATCCTCGAAGGCAAGTCTCGTCGACAGCGCCGGGCCAATGACCATGCGATCGATATTGGCCAGCACATGCGCACGTTCGGTTGCTTGCCCGCACCACCATGTCGCGACACTTGGCAGCAGCAATTCCTCGCCCCGCAAGGCGCGTGAAATCTTGGGCAGGAAGGCAAGCAGCGCCCGTGTCTCCATCAGGCCGGAGCCCAGCGCATTGACGGTCGCAACCGCACCCTGGCGGATCGCCTCGACCAGGCCCGGCGTGCCGATCTGCGAATCCGCGCGCAGTTCGAGCGGATCTGCAAAAGCAGCATCGAGCCGCCGCCACAACACGCTGATCGGCATCAGCCCGGAAACCGTGCGCACCATCAGCCTGCCGCCGGAAACGGTCAAATCCTCGCCCTCGAGCAGCATGATGCCGAGATAGCGAGCGATATAGGCGTGTTCGTAATAGGTTTCGTTGAGCGGCCCAGGCGTCAGGATGGCGACGCGGCCGTCGGTTTCCTTGGCCATGCCGATCAGTGCATCGCGAAAGCGGCGGAAGAAGCCGGCAAGGCGGTGCACATGCATCTCGCCATAGATATCGGACAGCGCGCGCGTGGTGGCGACACGGTTCTCCAGTGCGAAGCCGGCGCCCGACGGCGCCTGGGTGCGGTCGCCAAGCACCCACCATTGGCCGTCGGGCCCGCGGCCGAGCTCGAAGGCGCAGAAATGCAGGAAATGGCCACCGGCCGGCCTGGTGCCGACGACGGGCCGCAAGTATTCCGGGCTCGCTGCGATCAGTCCCGCCGGCAATATGCCTTTTTCGACCAGCCGGTTCGGCCCGTAGATATCGGCGATGGTTTCCTCGAACAGTTCGGCGCGCTGCACGAGGCCGGCGCTGATCGCCGCCCACTCGCTCTCTTCGATAAGAACCGGGACATGCGCCAGCGGCCATTCGCGCTCATTGGCGCCGGCCTTGTCGTAGACGCGGTAATAAACACCGGCATCGCGCAGATACTGGTCGGCACGGGCAAATCGCTGGCCAAGCTTTTCAGGCCCCAGCTCGTCGAGCGCCTCGATGAAGTGTTTCCAGGTCGGACGGGGGTTTCCTGACGCATCGACCATCTCGTCGACGACGCCGTCGATCGGCTGGTAGTGCTCCAGCAGGCTGTGGATCTGCGGCTTGCCGCGTACTCGTCTGTGATTCCCCTTCGCCATCGCTGATCAGAGTCTTGCCGGCCGCCGAAGGTCAAGGGTCATCGGGAAATCTTCCGCCGGTTGTTCTTCACGCAGCACATAGGCGGACGGCGTATGCCCGCGCGGTTCGAAGCGGGCGAGGCGCCGTGCCTCCGCCTCATTGCCGTTGACCGGGAATGTATCGTAGTTGCGCCCGCCCGGATGCGCGACATGGTAGACGCAGCCGCCGACCGCCCGGCCCGACCAGCGGTCATAGATATCGAACACCAGCGGCGTGTTGACCGGCAGTGCCGGATGCAGACCGGAGGCCGGTTGCCAGGCCTTGAAACGGACGCCCGCCACGGCGACTTCGCGATTGTCCGTGACCTTCATGGGCACGATGCGGCCGTTGCAAACGATCGCGTGGCGCTCCGGATTGAGACCTTCGGTCTTGACCTGCAGCCGCTCGACCGAGGAATCGACGAAGCGCACGGTACCACCGATCGCTCCTTGCTCGCCCATGACATGCCACGGCTCCAGCGCCTGGCGCAATTCCAGCTTGACGCCGGCGTGCAGAACTTCGCCGCAGAACGGGAAGCGGAACTCGAGCTGGGCGTCGAACCATTCGGGCCTGAACTCGAAACCGTTGAGCTTGAGGTCGTCAAGCACGTCGAGAAAATCGGCCCAGACATAGTGCGGCAGCATGAAGCGATCGTGCAGCGACGTACCCCAGCGCACGAAGCGGCCGTCGAGCGGGCTCTTCCACGCGCGGGCAATGATGGCCCTGACAAGCAGTTGCTGCGCCAGGCTCATGCGCGCATTGGGCGGCATCTCGAAGCCGCGGAACTCGACAAGACCCAGCCGGCCGGTTGGACCGTCCGGCGAGAACAGCTTGTCGATGCAGATTTCCGAACGGTGCGTATTTCCGGTGACATCGGTCAGCAGGTTGCGGAACAGCCGGTCGACCAGCCACGGCAAGGGTGCTGCGCCCTGATCTGGATGCGGCACCTGCGCCATCGCGATTTCGAGCTCGTAGAGCGAGTCGTGACGCGCTTCGTCGAAGCGCGGCGCCTGGCTTGTCGGGCCGATGAACAGACCGGAGAACAGATAGGACAGCGACGGACGCCGCTGCCATTGCAACACAAGGCTCTTCAACAGGTCCGGCCGGCGAAGGAATGGGCTGTCGTTGGGCGTCGCGCCGCCGACGACGACATGGTTGCCGCCGCCGGTGCCGGTATGGCGGCCGTCGATCATGAATTTATCGGCGCCAAGCCGTGTCTGCCGCGCTTCCTCGTAGATCGCCCTCGTCGTCGCCACGCAATCCTGCCAGTTCGAAGCCGGATGGATGTTGACCTCGATGACGCCGGGATCGGGCGCCACGCGGATGACGTTGAGGCGCGGATCGTGCGGCGGGCCATAGCCCTCGATATGCACGGGAAGGCCGATCGCCTTTGCTGCGTTCTCGGCCGCTGCGACCAGTTCCAGATAATCTTCCAGCGCCTCGACCGGCGGCATGAACACGCAAAGCCGTCCGTCGCGCGGTTCGACCGAAAGTGCGGTACGCACCGCGCCGCCGATCTCGGTGATCTCCTGTTCGACCCGATCCTGCTGGCCGGTCACCGCCGTGAAGGACGCCGCCTGCTGGCGGCGCGCCATCTCGTCGGCGCCTTCCTGCTCGGCCGGAGCCGTCCCGGGCAATATGGCTTCGCGCGCGGGCAACGGTCCGCGCGGCAGCGATGGATCGACCGGCACGATGTAGGGGAACTGCGCCGGCGGCACATAGGGCAACGTGCCGAGCGGCAAGCGATAGCCGACGGGTGAATCGCCCGGCACCAGGAACAGCCGGCCGCGCCGCGTCTGCCATCTTTCCGAGCGCCAGCGCGGCCCTGTTGCCTGGCTGTTCCAGCGCTGCACGGGCAACACGTAACCCGACGGCTTGGTCAGCCCGCGTTCGAACACTTTCGCCATGCGGCTGCGCTCTTCCGGGTCCTCAAGCTTGGAGTTGGACGGATCGACATTGTCCGGCAGCTTGCCCTCCTTGAGCAGCCACTCGGCCGGATCCTCAAAGGCTTCGCTGACCATGCTCTTGTCGATGCCGAGTTCGCCGGCAATCGCGGTGAGCAGGCTTTCGGCCTGTTTCGGGCCGATATCGGCCTCGCTCCTTTCGCGCGCGATCAGCGACGGATCGCTCCACACCGGCTCGCCATCGGCCCGCCAGTAGAGCGAGAAGGTCCAGCGCGGCAGGCTCTCGCCGGGATACCATTTGCCCTGGCCGTAGTGGAGGAAACCACCCGGCGCGAAACGCTCGCGCAGTTTTCGGATCAGTTCATCGGCCTTTTCGCGCTTGGTCGGACCGACGGCGGCGGTGTTCCATTCGGCCGACTCGAAATCGTCGATCGACACGAAAGTCGGCTCGCCGCCCATGGTCAGCCGCACATCCCCTTCCGCAAGTGCGGCATCGACCTTGTTGCCCAGAGCGTCAAGCGCTTGCCAGCTTTCGTCCGAAAACGGCTTGGTGATGCGTGGATGCTCTGCGATGCGGTCGACCCGCATGTCGAAGCCGAATTCGACATTTGCAAAGCTCGCCATGCCGGAAATCGGGGCTGCGTTGCGGAAATGCGGCGTGGCGGCGAGCGGCACATGGCTTTCGCCGGTGAGCAGCCCCGAGGTCGGGTCGAAGCCGATCCAGCCCGCGCCGGGAAGATAGACCTCGCACCAGGCATGCAGGTCGGTGAAGTCGACGGCGGTTCCGGCCGGCCCGTCGAGCGCCACCAGATCCGGCTTCAACTGGATCAGGTAGCCGGAAACGAACCGCGCGGCGATGCCGAGATTGCGCAGGACCTGCACCAGCAGCCAGCTTGAATCCCTGCACGAACCCTTTTTCGCCGCAAGCGTCTCCTCCGGCGAGAACACACCGGTCTCCATGCGAACGATATAGGCAATTTCGCGCTGCAGCCGCGCATTGAGATCGACGAGGAAATTGACAGTATTCGGCGCGCTGCGGTCGATTGTCCCGAGCAAGGCCGAAAGCAACGGACCGCCTGGTTCCGGCGTCCGGTAGATGGCGAGATCGTCGCGTATCTCTTCCGGGTACTCGAACGGAAACGCTTCGGCTGACGGCTCGACGAAGAAATCGAACGGATTGTAGACCGTCATGTCGGCGACGAGGTCGACCTCGATCTTCAGTTCCGTCACCGGCTCCGGAAAGACGAAGCGGGCAAGGAAGTTGCCGTAGGGGTCCTGCTGCAAATTGACGAAGTGGTTCGCCGGCTCGACCTTGAGCGAATGGCTGAGCACCTTGGTGCGGGAATGCGGCGCCGGCTGCAGCCTGATGATCTGGGGGCCGAGAATCACCGGCCGGTCGTACTTGTAATGGGTCAGGTGATAGACGGCTGCCAGAATTGCCATGGGGCCCCGGAATTCAGCGTTTCAAACGATTTCACTGAACCCTGACACATCAGGCGGCCATTCTCCAAGCAGAGATGTTGCGGTGCACCTAATTTAAGCGGCTGCCGAACGCTCAGAAGAACGCCTGTATCCCCGTCTGCGCCCGTCCCAGGATCAGCGCGTGCACGTCGTGCGTGCCCTCGTAGGTATTGACCGTCTCCAGGTTCTGCGCATGGCGCATGACGTGGTAGCCGATCTGGATGCCGTTGCCGCCATGCATGTCGCGGGCCTGGCGGGCGATGTCGAGCGCCTTGCCGCAATTGTTGCGCTTGACGATCGAGATCATTTCCGGCGCCATCTTGCCTTCATCGAGCAACCGTCCGACGCGCAACGATGCCTGCAGCCCAAGCGCTATCTCGGTCTGCATGTCGGCGAGCTTCTTCTGGTAAAGCTGCGTGCCAGCCAACGGCTTGCCGAACTGCTTGCGATCAAGACCGTACTGGCGGGCGCGATGCCAGCAATCTTCCGCCGCACCCATCGAACCCCAGGAAATGCCGTAGCGGGCCCGGTTGAGGCAGCCGAATGGACCGCCAAGGCCCTTGGCGTTGGGCAGCAGCGCGTCTTCGCCGACTTCGACGCCTTCCATCACCACTTCGCCGGTGATCGATGCCCGCAGCGACAGCTTGCCGCCGATCGTCGGCGCCGAAAGCCCCTTCATGCCCTTTTCCAGCACAAAGCCGCGGATCTCGTCCTTGCCGTTCTCGCCCTTCAACTTCGCCCAGACGACGAACACATCGGCGACCGGCGCGTTGGAAATCCACATCTTCGAGCCGGAAAGTCTGTAGCCATTGGCGGTCTTCTCGGCGCGCGTCTTCATGCCGCCGGGGTCGGAGCCGGCATCCGGCTCGGTCAGGCCGAAACAGCCGATCCACTCGCCGCTGGCGAGTTTGGGCAGATACTTCTTGCGCTGTTCGTCCGAGCCATAGGCATAGATCGGGTACATCACCAGCGACGACTGCACTGACATCATCGAGCGATAGCCGGAGTCAACACGTTCGACTTCGCGCGCGACCAGCCCGTAGGTCACATAGTTGGCACCGAGGCCGCCAAACTCCTCGGGAATATTGATGCCGAGCAGGCCGGCCTCGCCCATTTCGCGGAAGATAGCGGTGTCGAAGGTCTCGTTGAGATAGGCGTCCTCGATCCGAGGCGCCAGTCTGTCGGCGGCAAAGGCTGCCGCACCATCGCGCACCATGCGCTCGTCTTCCGAAAGCTGGTCCTCGATCAAGAACGGATCTTCCCAGACGAATGCATTCTTGTCGGCAGCCATGGCGTTCTCCCAAACCAACGCATGTCGCCCAAAAGTATTCAGCGGTTTTGGGATGACGACATGCATGAAGCAAAATCTTGGCCCGGCTTATCGGCCCGCGCCCCGGAAAAATCAAACGAAATTGCCTAATCGATCAATGAGCGTTAGTAATGGATCATGAGTGTCCAGCGCCGACTTTTGCCCAACATCAGCGCCCTTGCCGCCTTCGAGGCTGTGGCTCGGCTCGGCAGCTTCACCGCTGCTGCCCAGGAGCTCGATCTGACCCAGGGCGCGGTCAGCCGACAGATCAGGTTGCTAGAAGATCAATTCGGCCGCCGACTGTTCGAACGCGACAGCCGCAATGTCAGGCTGTCGACATCAGGCGAGATCTACGCCGACGCTGTGCGTTCAGCGCTTGGCCAGTTACGTGACGCGGCCCTTGGATTGATGAGCAATCGGCATAGCGGCATCCTGAACCTTGCCATATTGCCGACCTTCGGTACGCGCTGGCTGATGCCGATGATCCCCGATTTCGTCGAAAACAACCCGGACATCACCATCAACTTCGTCACCCGCATCGGCCGCTTCGACTTCGCTAGGGAGAGGCTGGATGCGGCAATCCACTACGGCCTGCCGGACTGGCCGGAGGCCGACTCGACGCTTTTGGTTCGCGAAACTGTGGCGCCGGTCGTCTCGCCAGAATTCCTCGCCGGCCGCGCTATCGCCTCACCGGCCGATATCGGCCGCCTGCCGCTGCTGCATATGGCGACGCGGCCCGGCGCCTGGACCGAATGGTTCGAGCATCAGGGGCTGAGCGCGCCGAGCGGACCCGGCATGCAGTTCGAACAGTTCGGCACCGCTGCCCAGGCCTGCATGGCTGGCCTCGGCGTGGCGCTGTTGCCGCTGATCCTCATCGCAGGCGAATTGCATCGCGGCCAACTCGTGCTGGCGCCCGGTCAGCCCATGCAAAGCCGCAGCGCCTACTATCTCGTCGTGCCGCACGACAAGCGTGGCCATCCGCCGGTCGCCAGCTTTCGCGACTGGTTGCTGGGTCAGGTTGAGAAGGAGCCGGCTGTTCTGGCTTGGTAGCTACTTCCGCTTCAGCGCATCGGCCAGCGCCGCGCCGAACGCGCCTTGCTGTGCGGGCCGCTCCGGCTGGCGCTGCGGCGCCGGTGCACGCGGCGCCGGCCTGCCGCCGCCATTGTCGCGCGGCCCACCGCGCGGTGCCCCGCCTTCGCCCCCGTCCTTGCGCATCGAAAGCGCGATACGCTTTCGCTTGATGTCGACATCGACGACCCGCACCTTGACCACATCGCCAGCCTTGACCACCTCATGTGCGTCCTTGATGAACCGGTCGGCCAGCTGCGAGACGTGCACCAGGCCGTCCTGATGGACGCCGATATCGACGAAGGCGCCGAAGGCGGCGACATTGGTGACCGTTCCTTCCAGCAGCATGCCGGGTTTCAGATCCTTGATGTCGTCGATGCCGTCGGCGAAGGTCGCCGTCTTGAAACCGGGACGCGGATCGCGGCCGGGCTTTTCCAGCTCCGCCAGGATATCGCGCACCGTTGGCAAGCCGAAACGCTCGTCGACGAAGACGCGCGGGTCGAGCGCCTTGAGTGCGGCACTGTCCCCCATCAGCGAACGGACATCGCGCCCACAGGCGGCGACGATCTTCTTCGCCACGCCATAGGCTTCCGGATGCACCGACGAGGCATCGAGCGGCTCGCTGCCGTTGGCGATGCGCAGGAAGCCGGCGGACTGTTCGAAGGCGCGCGGTCCGAGCCGCGGCACCTTGAGCAGGTCCTTCCGGCTGGCGAAGGGGCCGCTCGCATCGCGATGCGCGACGATGGCGTCGGCCAGTGACGCGCCGAGCCCCGAAACTCGGGCCAGCAGCGGGGCCGAAGCGGTGTTGAGATCGACGCCGACGGCGTTGACCGCGTCTTCCACCACGGCCTCCAGCGAGCGGCCGAGCCGGTACTGGTCGACGTCATGCTGATACTGACCGACACCGATCGATTTTGGTTCGATCTTGACCAGTTCAGCCAGCGGATCCTGCAGGCGCCGGGCGATGGACACCGCGCCGCGCAACGACACGTCGAGGCCGGGAAATTCTGCCGCCGCCGTCGCCGATGCCGAATAGACCGAGGCACCCGCCTCGCTGACGATCACCTTCAGCGGCTTCGGGCCACCGTCCGCCGGCATGTCGGACAGCATGTCCGCCACCAGCTTTTCCGTCTCGCGGCTGCCGGTGCCGTTGCCGATCGAGATCAGCTCGACCTTGTGCAGGCGGATGAGCTTGGCAAGTTCCGCCTGCGTGCCACGCACATCGTTCCTCGGCGGAAACGGATAGACGGTCGTCGTGGTCAGCAACTTGCCGGTTCCGTCGACCACCGCCACCTTGACGCCGGTACGGATGCCGGGGTCGAGCCCCATCGTGGCACGAGAACCGGCGGGCGCCGCGAGCAGCAAATCCTTCAGATTGCGGGCAAAGACGTGGATCGCTTCCTCTTCCGCTCGTTCGCGTAGGTCGCGCATCAAATCGAGCGTCAGGTGCAGCGACAGTTTTATGCGCCAGGTCCAGCCCGCCACCTCCATCAGCCAGCGGTCGCCCGGCAGGCTGCCGCCGATGGCATAGGCATTGGCGATCATGCGCTCGACCGGCTTCACCGGCGACGTGTCGTCGGCATCGACCTCGATGTCGAGCGACAGCACTTCCTCGTTGCGGCCGCGCAGCATCGCCAACGCGCGATGGCTCGGCACATTAGCCCAGCGCTCAACATGGTCGAAATAGTCGGAGAATTTCGCGCCGGCCTCCTGTTTGCCGTCGACCACCCTGGCCCGCATGAAAGCACGTTCTTTCATGTGGGTGCGCAACTTGCCGATCAGGTCGGCATTCTCAGCGAACTGTTCCGACAGGATGTCGCGCGCGCCGTCGAGCGCCGCCTTGGCATCGGCCACCTCTTCGCCGACATAGGCCAACGCCAGGTCAGCAGGCACCAAAGCGCGGTTCGCGAGAATGGCTTCCGCCAGCGGCCCCAGCCCGCGTTCCCGAGCGATCTCAGCCTTGGTGCGGCGCTTGGGCTTGTAGGGCAGATAGATGTCTTCCAACTCTGCCTTGGTGGTGGCGGCGACGATCTTGCCCTCAAGCTCTGCGGTCAGCTTGCCCTGCTCGCGGATGGAGCCGAGGATGGTGTCGCGGCGGGCATCGAGCTCGCGCAGGTAGGCAAGCCGTTCGGCAAGGTCGCGCAATTGCGTGTCGTCCAGCCCGCCGGTGACCTCCTTGCGGTAGCGCGCCACGAACGGCACCGTCGCGCCCTCGTCGAGCAATTCGATCGCCGCGACCGCCTGTTCGGGCCGGGCACTGATCTCGGCCGCGATGATGGCTGCGATGCGCTTGATGTCGGATGCCATGTCGTTCCTGCTCTCGTCGAAAGAGCGGCGACCATAGGCGCAGACGTTCGGTCCGCCAACCGCCGCACTTCGATCAGCCCGGCGGGTCCACAGGAAAGCGCGCGCCAATGTGGCGACTAGATCCGGTCTAGACGAGGCGGCTAAGCGCCTCGAAAAAGGCGACGATCTCGGCATCGAGCCGATCGTCGACCGGTTCCGGCTGCGACGACATCTTGGCGATCACCACTTCGGTCTTGGGATCGACATAGAGCCACTGGCCATGGATGCCGATGCCGCAATAGGCGCCGCTCTCGTGTCCAGTCTGGTACCATTTGTTGCGGTAACGGCCCTTGGGGAACAGTGGCCGCATCGTGCCGCGCTGCCAGGCGGCGGCACTGCCGCCGGCAGCAACCGTGTCTCGCACCCAGGCTTCCGGCACGATGCGCCGGCCGTTGGCCACCCCACCTTGCCGCATCATCTCGCCAACGCGCGCCAGGTCGCGCGGCGTCACCGAAATGCCGCCGGCGGTGCGGGCCGTGCCTTCCATGTCGATGCTGATCGAAGCGTCGCTGACGGCGCCAAGCGGCAGCCACAATTTCTCACGCATCAGGTCGGCAAAACGCTGGCCGGATGCGCGTTCTAGCAGCAGCCCGAGCAGGTCGGAATTGGGCGAGCGGTAGCGGAAGGTCTGGCCATGCGGTTCGGCCAGGCGCTGCAGAGTCAGGATGAATTCGCGCAGGCTCTCCGTGCCGCCGCCAGGATTCCACAGCGTGGCGCGGCGATAGCGGGCGAAAGCGCTCTCCGGATCGAGATAGGCTTCCTCGAAATCGAGACTGACGCTCATGTCGAGCACATGCCGCACGCTCGCATCGCCATAGGCAGAGCCGGCGGCCTCAGGAATATACTGCGTCACCGACGCTTCCGGGCCGAACACCCCCTCGCCTTCCAGTATGCCGGCAATGATGGCCGTCAGCGACTTGCTGATCGAAAAGATGATATGGCGGGCGCCGAAATCCATATGCGGTGCGAACCAGTCGCCGACGATCTTGCCGCCTTTCATCACCGTCAGCGCATCGGTGCTCGAACGCCCGAGAAATTCAGCCACCGTCTCCGGTGTGCTGGCGACCGTGACCTTCTCGCCGAGCAGGCCGCTCATGTCCCGGACCGGCATCTCGACACCAGCCGGCGCTGCCGCGACGCAGGCGGTAGGCACCAGTTCGCCAAGATTCTGGAACGACCATCGGTTGAACGGGTTTTCGCGCCAGTTGGCGAGCAGTATCTCATTGCGGCGGAAGCCGTACCGGGTCTCGAACGCGGTCTTGCCGGTCATGGCGTTTCCTCCCAAGTCTTTTTTAGCGGCGGTTTCGAAAGTCGGTCCGGCGAGTCATATGGTGGTGGTTTCGAGAACCGGAGCGGAGCGGACATTCAGGTGCTTGAGCACCGCAACCGCAGAAAACGCCGTCAGATGGCCGAGTTTCCAAACAGGCTCTCAGCTCAGTGCAGTAGCGATGGCGTGCACGGCCTTCAGCGTTGCCATGGAATAGGCGACATTGCTGAAATCCGGCCAGGTCGAAAGCTTCACCACGACCATTCCGGTGTTCCAGTCGATATGGATCATCTGCCCGAACACGCCCCGGCACATCAGAGCGCGTGAGCGCGGGTCCTCGATCCAGAACTGGTTGCGATAGCTGCCCTCCGGCAGGCTGGGGCTGAAATCCGGCCCATGCGTGCCGTTGCGTGTCGCCTCGATCCATTCGGCCGGCACGACGCCGCCACCATTGTCGAGGATCAGCTGGCCAAAGCGGCCGTAGTCGCGCAGCGTCGCGTTGAAGCCGCCGTCGGCCACCGCATAACCGGCGCTGTCGACGGTGAAGCAGGCGCTTTCGTCAGCGCCGAGCTTTTGCCAGAGTTCTTCCGAAACCAGCTGCGGCAGCCGCTTGCCCGTCACGCGCTCCATGATGAAGGCAAGCACGTCGGTCTCGATCGAGCGGTATTCGAAGGCAGCCCCGTGCGGGCGGGTCGTTTCCTTCAGGCCCAGGATCAGTTCGAACATGTGCGAGGGCCAGCGGAAATCCGGGTCGCTGTCAGGCGGCACGGGTTTCCAGCCGGTGGCGACATCGACCTGGCCGATGTCCGAATAGCGGTCGCTATATTCCTCGGAGAAACGCACCCCGCTGGTCATGTCCAACACATGCTGGACGCTGGCGCCGGCCCAGCCTGTCGCGCTGAGTTCCGGCAGGTAGTCGGTCACCGGCTTGGCCGGATCGATCAGGCCGCGCCCGACCAGTATGCCGAACACCGAACCGGTGATGGACTTCGCCATCGACTGCGACAGGTGCAGCGTGCGTTCGCCCATGCCGTTGAAATAGCGCTCATAGGCAACCTTGCCGTCCTTGAGCACCAGGAAGCCATCCGTATAGGTTTCGTCGAGCAGCCCGGCGAGCGTCGTCGGCGCGCCTGTGCTGTCCTCGACCGCCAACCCGTCGAGATCGACCTCGGCGCGCTCGAAACGGTGGCGATGGCCATTGCCGCGCCAGACTTCGGCGGTCGGCAGGAATTCGCGGATGTGCTGGAACGCCCAGCGGTTCCACGGCGGCCGGTCCCAGTCGAGCTTGGGAACCACCATGGCGGGTGGCGAGCCCTGCATGATCGGCGGCCGCGGGTCGCTGTTGCGGTAGGATAACATTGAGCCTCTCGTAAGCGCGAAGAAGGGAGGCCGATGCCCCCCTTCCGTAGGATTTTGAACCGAGCCTTATTTGCGCAGGTTGGTCCAGATCTTGTTGTAGATCTCGACCACCTCAGGCGGGCACGGTGGAACGAATTCGGCTGCCGGCGCACCTGCCGGAGGGTTGAGTTCCGGCGAATTGGCGAAATCCGCTTGCAGGAACTTGTGGCTGCCGGCAATGCCGTTGTCATAGCCAGCGAATTCCGAGATCAGCGCCGCGTTTTCCGGGGCCATGACGAAATCCTGGAACAGCTTGGCATTATCGAGGTTCTTGGCGCCTTTCAGCACCGCCACATTGTCCATCCAGCCTTCGATGCCTTCCTTCGGATAGGCATACTTGATGGCGGGGATTTTCTGCCTCGAGCGGTAGGTCGCGCCGTTCCACTGTTCCGTCACGATTACGTCGCCGGAGGTGATCTTGGTGATGGTGTCGTAGCTGAAGGTCTTCCACGACGGCTTGGCGGCCATCAGGATGTCGTTGACCTTTTTCAGATTGGCCTTGTCGGCACCGCAGCGCGGCACGCCGGCATAACGCTCGGCCGCATGCATGACGGTGTTGACGTCGTCGAGCACGTTGATCTGGCCCTTGAGCTCTGCCGGCGGGTCGAAGAGGATGCTGAGCGTGTCGATGTCGCCCTTGAACTTGTCCATGTTGACCGCGAAAGTCGTGGTGCCGAACTGCCACGGCGCGGTGTAGTGGCGGCCCTTGTCCCAATAGATGTCGACAAAACGCGGATCGATATTCTTGCCGTTCGGCATCGCGTTGGGCTCGGTCTTTTCGAGCAGGCCCTCGTCCACCATGATCTTCACGGTGTAGTCGGAGGGCACCACGATGTCGTAACCGGAATTGCCGGCGCGCACCTTCGACAACATGGTTTCGTTGGAATCGTAGTCGTCCAGCGTGACCTTCACATTGTACTGTTTCTCGAACTTCTCGATCAGCTTGGGATTGGTGTAGTCACCCCAATTGTAGATATGCAATTCGCCATCTGCGAGCGCAGGCAGCGCCCACAAAAGCGCTGCCGTCGAAACGGCAGCCATCATCTTCCTAGACATTTATTGTTCTCCTTTGCCTTCCCATTAATTCAATTGGCGCGTCGGCGCGCGATCAGGAACGATACCGAGACGAAGAGAATCGAGACCAGCAGCAGAATGGTGGAGATGGCGTTGATCTCCGGCGTCATCGGTCGCCTGATCTGGTTCCAGATATAAAGCGGCAGTGTCGTCTGCCCTGGCCCCGCGACGAGCTGCGTGATGGTGAAATCGTCGAAGGACACGATGAAGGCGAGTGCGGCACCCGACATTATGCCGGGAACAAGTAAGGGCAGCGTCACACGCTTGAATGCATTCCAAGGCGTCGCATAGAGATCCGCGGCCGCGTATTCGAGCGTCAGGTCCATATCCTCCAACCGCGCCCGAATCGGCATGTAGGCAAAAGGAATGCAGAAAACAGTGTGGGCGAGGATCAGGTTGCCGATGCCGAAGTTCAGCCCGAACATTCCGGCGATCAGGGCGAAGAAGGACAGCGTCGCCACCGCCGTGATGATTTCCGGGACCATCAGCGGCAGGTTGATGATCATAAAGGCTGTAGACAAGCCCCGCCACGGCTTGACCCGGGTCATGCCGATCGCAGCCAGAGTGGCTGTGATCGTCGAGATGATCGTTGCGGTCACCGAAATGATCATCGTGTTCTTGGCAGCGCTGTGGAATTCCTCGTTGAGCAGCGCACTGCCGTACCAGCTGAGCGTAAGACCTTCCCACTGCGTGACCAGCGAACCACTATTCAGCGAGAAGATCATCAGGATCAGGACAGGCACGTAGAGCACGCATAGGCAGATGATGGCGATAGAGCGGAAGCCCGGCTGGTCCTTGATGTCGATATTGCGGGGATCAGCCATGTTGCATCCTCCCCGACGTGTTGCGGACGTAGAAGAAGAGCGCCACCAGCACCGCAGCCATCAGGATCAAAGCCTGGGCACAGCCCAACGGCCAGTTGCGCCCGGATCCGAATTGCTGGGCAATGAGATCGCCGATCATCAGATGTATGCCACCGCCGAGGATAAGCGGGGTCACATAGGCGCCAAGGGCGGGAATGAAGACCAGCAGGCAACCGGCAATGATGCCAGGCCGCGACAGCGGGATGATCACACGCCATAGGACTTGCCGTCGTGTCGCGTAGAGATCGTACGCGGCCTCTATCAGCCGGAAGTCCAGCTTCTCCAGGCTCGAATAGAGCGGCAGCACCATGAACGGCAGAAAGGCGTAGAGCAATCCGAGTTGGATGGCGAAATTGGTGTAGAGCATCGTGATCGGTTTATCGATCACACCCAATGCCATCAGCGCATTGTTGATCAGGCCTTCGTCGCGGATGATGAACATGATCGCCAACGTGCGGACCAAAAGGTTCGACCAGAACGGGATGGTGATCAAAAGCACCCACCAATTGCGCTGCGCTGGCGCCCGCGTCGCCATGAAGTAAGCGGTGGGAAAGCCGAGCAGCAGGCAGATGACCGTCGTCACCACCGCAAACAGAAAGGAGCGCAAATAGATGATCAGGAAGTCCGGCGTGAACTGCAGCGTGTCGTCGAAAATATCGCGCTGGAACAAGAAGTTCAGATAGGCGTCGGTCGAGAATTGCCATTGTACGCCGCCATAGGGTGCCGCGACGAGGAACGAATAGACGCAGATGATGATTAGCGGCAGCACTCCGAAAATGCCGATGATGACCAGCGCCGGAACGGAGAGCAGTCGGTTGCGCCGCGCGGTGGCCTTGGCAGCCCCTGTCTCGAACAAAGCGGCTTTTGAGAGTGTGGTGGCTACCATCAGTCCCTCAACACCTGTGCGGCGTCGTTGCCGATGGCAATGCCGACCTTGTCACCCTGCTCGAAACCGCAGCCTGCACTGCGGGTGTTCTGCTGGCGAACGGTGAAGGCCTCGCCACTATCGAGACGGACCTGAATGTGTGTATCAGTGCCGAAATAGACGATGTTTTCCACCGTCCCGGAAAGGTCACCCTTGGCGGCGGTCAGCTTGGCGTGCTCAGGCCGCACCACTATGGTGGCTTTGTCTTTCGGCTGGAAGCCTTCCGCGACCGTGGCATTGATCGTCGCGCCGGATTTGAGTGTCGCTTGAGCCTTTCCATCGCTGACGCCGGCAATTGCGGCAGTCAGGAAGTTGGTTTCGCCGATGAAATCGGCGACGAAGCGTTCCGCCGGCTTGTCGTAAATATCCCAGGGCGAGCCGACCTGCAGGATCTTACCCGATGACATCACCGCGATGCGGTCCGACATCGTTAGGGCTTCCTCCTGGTCGTGGGTGACGAAGATGAAAGTGATGCCGGTCTCGTGCTGCAGCCGCTTCAATTCGATCTGCATCTCCTTGCGGAGCTTGTAGTCGAGCGCCGACAAGGGCTCGTCGAGCAACAATACCTTGGGTTGGGGCGCGAGCGCCCGGGCCAGCGCCACGCGCTGCTGTTGGCCGCCGGAGATCTGGCTGGTGCGACGACCGGCGAGTGCTTCCATCTTGACCAGCTTCAGCATCTCGGCCACGCGCACCTTGATCTGGGCCTTCGGCTTGCCCAGCATCTCCAGGCCAAAGCCGATATTGTCGGCCACCGTCATGTGCGGGAACAGCGCATAGGACTGGAAAACGGTATTGACCGGCCGCTTGAAGGGCGGCAACGGCGCGATGTCCTGGCCATAGAGCAGGATTTCACCGGCCGTTGGAAAGTCGAAGCCGGCGATCAGCCTGAGCAACGTCGTCTTGCCGCAGCCGGATGGGCCAAGCAGCGTGAAGAACTCGTTCTCGCGGATGGATACCGAGACCGTGTCGAGGGCAGCGACCTGCCCCTCACCTGATCCGAAAATTTTGCTGACGTTTACTACTTCAATCGCATTCCGACCCGGTTTGTCCGGCACGATTACGCCTCACTGTTGACCCCGCTCTTGCTGGCGGAGCTCTTCCCCTGTTCGATGTGACCACATGGCCGGTAGGTTGGCAAGTCCGGCATTGAATCACAGTTCAGTTCATTATCTCGGCTAGCAAGCCATGCACCAGCAAGCCTCATGCCATTGTCAGGCCTGATAGGTTACCTTTCCGCCGCAGATCGTCGTCACCGGTCGCACCTTGTCCAGATCGGCCGGAGCCGTCTTCTCGATATCCGCCGACAAAACCACCAAATCGGCCATGTAACCGGGTTTCAGCGTGCCTTTGCGGTGCTCGGCGAATTCGGCATAGGCGCCCTCGACCGTATAGCCGGCAACCGCTTCACGCAGCGAGAAACTCTGGTCCGGCAGGCCTTCTGCCCAAGGTTTGCGCATCACCGCCGCTTGTATGCCCAGGATCGGATCGATCGGCGACACCGGCCAGTCGGAAGCGAACACAACGCGAGCGCCAGCATCCTTGAGCGTGCGCCAGGCATAGCTCAGCGGCCACCTCTCGCGGCCGATGCGCGAGAGTGTCGGTTCCAGCGGGAAGTTCAGCGCGCCGGGCGGATGTGGCGGCTGCATGGATGCAATGACGCCCAATTCGGCGAAGCGCGGCACGTCGGCTTCGGTAATGACCTCAATGTGCTCGACCCGATGCCGGCTGTCGCGCTTGCCATTGGCCTTTTGCGCCGCCTCGTAGCCGTCGAGAACCGCGCGTACCGCTCCGTCGCCGATGGAATGCACCGCGATCTGCAGGCCGCGCCGATCGGCCTCCACCGCGACTTGCGCGAAATGTTCTGGCGTAAACAGCGGCTCGCCGACCCAGTCCGGACGATCCGCATATGGCTCGACCATCACCGCCGTCCATGAATCGAGCACACCGTCGTAAAAAACCTTGACCATGCCCGACGACAGCCATTCCGACTTGTAGGTCGAGGCCATCGTCGATGCCTTTTCAAGCATGTCTATGTCCATGAAGTTCTTGAAGTGGAAAGGAATTTTTGTGCGGCATAGCAATCGCCCCTCCTGTTCCAGGCCGGCAAGCAGCTCAAGCTGGTAGAGGTTTCCGTCCATATTCTGGATCGACGTGATGCCGTGCCTGGCGCACCATTCGAGGCCGCGATGCATCAGATCGCGGTCGGCAGCCAGTTCCTCGGCCAAGGGGTAAGGCTCTGGCTCGCCGCCGGTCAGGCCAAGCCGCGTGCGGTTCTGGCCGAAGAATTCCAGGATCGGGCCGAATGCCTCGCCTTCGCGCAATTCGCCTGCGGCGAGCCCGTCGGCGCCCATGACGATTTCGTTACCCGGTCCCAATTGGCGGCCGTGCAGAAGCCCTGCCTGCTCCAACGCCATGGTGTTCGCCCACATCGTATGGTGGTCGGAAGCCGACATGGCAAAGGGGCGGTCGGGGATGATGCGGTCGAGATGATGCCGCGTAACCGGCTCGGAAAGGATCGCATAGTCGACGCCGGCGCCGATCAGAAGCCTGGCGTTGGGCCGTGCCGCCGCAAAAGTCTGGATCGCATCACGCAAGGCGTCGAAGCCGTGCACGCCAGCCAGATGCAGATTATCGAGTTCGGCAGCGCCGCCGAACAGATGCATGTGGGCCTCGATGAAACCCGGCAAGACCGAACCGCCCTTGGCGTCGATGACCTTGGTGGCTGGTCCCTTGAGCTGTTCGATGGAGGCGCGGCTGCCGATGGCGACGATGGCGCCGTCCTTGACGGCAACTGCCTCGGCGGCGGGATTGTCATCGTCCATGGTCAGCACGCGACCGTTGATGACGATCAGATCCGCGTTTTGACCCGCACCCGTGACTGACATCGCGACTCCGCGTTTTTGACGACCGACTGAGACCGACAACCCCGGCGTCCACAACCTGCCACTCCACTGGAGCGGCGCTATCGGACAGAAGTGATGTCAACTCGCCGTCTTCGAAATTTCCCTTGTTATGCCAAGAGACAGCGTGGATAAAGAATGCGACTGATCATTCGCGTTTGTCAACATGCGGAATATCGAATGTATTGTGGACAGCACGCTCCGCCTGTGTTGAGACCAGGCGGGGAACGAGGACAGCAGGCCATGAAGCGCAGTCTCGACCGCAAAACCAGGATAGCGCTCGAGCCGCGCAAGCAGCCGCGGCAACAACGGTCGAGCAAGGTGGTCGACAGGATCCTCGACGCGGCGCTGGTCTTGACGCGGGAGCAAGGAACCAGGACGCCGACGACGCTCGCCATTGCGCAGCGCGCGGGCCTGTCGGTCGGTTCGGTCTACCAGTACTTTCCCAACAAGGAAGCCATTCTTCTGGATCTCGCCCGGCGCTGGCTGTCATCCTTTCCCGAGGTGATCGCGAGGCGCATCAAGGTCGCCCCGCCCACCAACCGCGAAGAGTTCCGGCGTGAAGTGCGCAAGCTCTTCAAAGACACGTCCAGGCTCTATCTCGATAATGCCACCTTGATGCCGGTGATCGAGGCTATTTCAGGCAATGCCGATCTCCGGCCGATCCAAAACGAATATGACGAGCAGATCATCGCCCTCTATGCCGCATGGCTGCAGCATGTGAACCCGGCTCTTGAAGACAAGGTCGCCAGCCGGCTTGGCGTGCTGATGATGGAGGTCGGCCATGCCTGCCGGCTTGTAGGGCTGAAAAAGGACCGCAGGACATACGACCTCATCGAGGACGATGTTGAAACCATGTGGCTCGCTCTGGTGACACCCTATCTCAACCTTGAATGATTTCGCATTTCGAGAGGAATTTGATGAAGACTGTCTATTCGCCGCTACACGCTGGCCATGCCGGCCAGATGGAACTGGTTACGAGTGCGATCGTGCCGGGTTTCGAGAAGCCCTCGCGGGCCGAATTCATCAAGGCGCGGGTCGAAAGCGAGAGACTGGGACCGATCGTCCTGCCGCTCGAGCATAATCTTGCCGCCGCAAAGCGCATCCACAAATCAGACTATGTCGACTTCCTGCCGACGGTCTGGCCGCAATGGGTGGAAGCCGGCCTGAAGGGCACGGCGATGCCCTTCACCTGGCCGACGCGCGGCTTGCGCGGCGACGTGCCGCCGAAGCGCATCGACGCCCTGCTTGGCTACTATTCCTTCGATGCCGGCGCCACCTTCGTCGAAGGCACATGGGCTGCGATCAAGTCGTCCTATGACGTGGCGCTGACCGCTGCCGGCCTGGTCAAGGACGGCGACGCTTCCGCCTTCGCGCTCTGCCGTCCGCCCGGCCATCATGCCGGTGCAGGCTTCATGGGCGGCTATTGCTACATCAACAACGCCGCTGTCGCCGCCCAATGGTTCCGCGACCAGGGCGCTGCCCGTGTCTCCATCCTCGACGTCGACTACCACCACGGCAACGGCACCCAGGAGATCTTCTACGACCGCGCCGACGTGCAGGTCCTCAACCTGCACGGCGATCCGATGGTCGAGTACCCGTTCTTCCTCGGCCATGCCGACGAAGGTGGCGCCGGCGAAGGCGAAGGCTTCAACGTCAATTATCCGATGCCCTTCGGCACCGACTGGGACGCCTGGAATGCCTCGCTCGAGGACGCCTGCGCCAAGCTTGCCGCTTACGCCCCGGATGTCGTCATCGTCTCGCTGGGTGTCGACACGTTCGAGAAGGACCCGATCAGCCAGTTCAGGCTGAAGACGACAGACTATCCCAAGATCGGCCGCCGCATCGCCAGGCTCGGCCTGCCGACGCTGTTCGTCATGGAAGGCGGCTATGCCGTCGAAGAGATCGGCATCAACGCCGTCGGCGTGCTGACCGGCTTCGAAGGCAGATAGAGGTGTATATTCCCTTCAGACAAGTGTAAGCGCGCCTTAACAAAAATCTGCGCAACTGTCGATTGGGCCGTGGATTTGTCCTATTGGTTGGGTAAGGATGCAACGTATGGCCGGGGGAGCGCAGGAAAGGATTCCGTTTAACAGCGAAGTTTTTCGCTGGGCGCGCCACCGTGTCCATGGCGATATCGAGGACATCGCGCGGCGGATCAACGTAAGCCCAGATAGGCTCGCGGAATGGGAAGCGGGCGATAGGTCGCCCACGGTTAAACAGGCAAGGCGGCTTGCCGATATCTATGATCGGCCGTTTCTGGAGTTCCTTTCCAAGGAAATCCCTCACGTACCAGCGACGGAGCTTGTACCTGATTTCCGCTTCCATCGCGGAGGCACACCGGGGCAAGAACTGGCCGCTCTAGAGGAGGTTCAGCGCTGGGCGGAGGAGCAACGGCTAAACGCCCTAGACCTACTAGAAATCATTGGCGATGATCCGCCAAAGTTTCCGGCGCATCTGTTTTCGTCCGTAGACAATGACGTCGAACCGGTCGCCGATAAGGTTCGCGATGCCATTCAATTCAGCATCGAAAAGCAACTTGCCATCCGATCAGACAAGCGCGACCAATTTCCAAATTTTCTCAGGCACAAATTTGAGGAAATGGGCGTTCTCGTTCTCCGTCAAAATGGACTGACAAAGCTGCGGACAAGGGGAATTTGTCTGTTCGCGGAACCACTTCCAATTATTGTGTACGGAGGCGAGGCACCAAGTGCGCAAGCGTTTACGCTTTCGCACGAACTCGGCCACATCCTACTCAGGCAAAGCGCGATTAGTGGCCCACCCAGGTTTGGGAAGGCAAAGGGCCTCAAGCAAATCGAGGCATGGTGCAATCGATTTGCGGCGGCCTTCCTTATGCCGAAGAAGGCCATCGTGAGAGATATGGGCGGCGAGAAAGCGCCCAGGGATGAGATTGGAGAAAGAGAACTTCGGTCGCTGGCAAATCGCTATGCCGTAAGTCGGCACGCAATGCTGATCCGGCTGGTAGCGCTAGGGTTCGTGAAGCCAGCTTTTTATTGGTTCGTCAAACGCCCAGAGTTCATCAAAGAGGAAGAAGAATACACTGGCGGGGGGCGATCCAAGTATTACGGCCAGCGCTATCGCTCCAGTCGTGGCGACTTCTATACTGGGCTAGTTATCGAGGCTTGGAATAGCGGACGAATTACAAACCACAATGCGGCAGAGTTTATGGGGATCAAGAGCCTGTCGCACCTATACGACATAAGGAACCATTTCGGGGACTAGAGTGGCGGCTTATTGCCTCGATACGTCTGGCTTCAGCAACCCTCTGGAAAACCTTCCGGAGGACATTTTCGCGTCCTTGTGGGCGCAAGTTATGAAGGTGGTCGAGGCGGGCAAGCTTTGCTGCAACACCGAGATCCTGACCGAACTTGGCTCGATTGAGGGGAAGCTCGGCGAGTGCCTAAAATCATGCGCTGAATCAATGTGTTATGAGATCGGCGACGACAAATGGCCGTGGTCGGAGTACCTTGATTGCGTCGAGAAGCTAAAGGCTAAATACGAGCCCGTGATTTCCGAGTACAACGGAAACCGCAAAGGCACGGTCGGCTTGAATGACATCTCGATCATTGCGCTGGCGATGACTTTGAAGCTTCCCATCATCAGCATGGAGAAGCCGAACACCTATCAGCCCAGTGTCAAGAAAATGCGCATTCCTGATGTGTGTAAGATCGAAGGCGTAAACCACCTGTCGTTTAACGAGTTCCTGAGAGCGGAAGGCATATCAATATGACGCTGTCGCTTTCCCAAGCCATCCGCGAAGAAAAACGAGGAACCGGGCGACAGCGACGCCGCCCGGCTCGCGATCAGCTCGTGGTGGCAGCACTTGGCACTGCAATCGGCGCGACTGCCCTGCGCGAGCGGCCGAGGTAGTAGACCGCCGTCGCCGCGATAACGCCGGCCGCAAGGATGCCTGCCGCCAGAACCGGCCGATACCAGAACCAGGCAATGGCGATCGTCGTCGTGCCGACCAGGATCGCCAGGAAGAAGGCGATGATGCCGGTTCCCATCCGCGCCATGCTGCCGAGGAACGGGATGACGTCGAGGATTACGCCGATCGGGCTGAGGAACAGGGCAAAGCCGATCGTCAGCAACAAAAGGCCGGCGGCGCGCAGCAGCCAGGTGATCAGCGTGTTTGCGCTGATCGCCTCGGCGAACATCTTGTCGGCCGGGACAGTGCCGGCGTCGACCATCAGCAACGCATCGCCCGCCTCTGTCTGGTAGGGCTCGAACCGGCTGCCGGCCTGGCGCGCGACGATGCTAATCAGGCCGAGCGGCGCCAGCTCATAGCCGATGCGGTAGTCGCCCAGCGTCGGCGTTGTCGTGTCGGCGCCGAGATAGATCTTGCCGTCAACGACGCTGAGCGGCCTGGCGCCTGTATAGGCGGCCTTGATCGCGGCTGACTGGTCGGCCGACAGCGAATAGTCCTTGTCGCCCTCGATGCGATCAAGCACCGGCTGATCGAGCGTGAAAGCGCCAAGCTTGCCCTCCGGAATCTGGAAGGTCCGGCTGTGGATCGCCATCGGCGGATTCTGGTGGCCGTCCGGCTTCTTGAAATCCGATGAGTCGATCTGGCTGTCGTCCCACACCTCCGAATAGCTGTAGGTGGTCACCGTCTCCTCGCCGCCGCCAAGCTTCTTCGTGGTCTCGGATTTGGACTCTTCTTTCCACTGGTACATCTCGACGCCGCGCGACAACCGCAGCCCTTGCGCCGCAATGCCGAAATCCGGATCCGCGAGACCACTGTCCGCCGTCACCAGGCCGCTGACATGCACCAATTTACCGTTATTGGCGGCATCGACGCTGTCGGCGCTGGCCGAAACCACGGCGTCGGCCCCTTCGGCCAGCGAGCGTGCCGTCTGCACCGCGCGGCCCTCGTTCCAGAACAGCCCGATCACCATCAGCACGACCAGAAGCAGGCCGAAGATGACCCCGCCGACCGTGCGCTTGATCCGCCCGAACCACGAGACGGATGTTACTTCCCGAAATGAATCGCTCATTGTTTCCCCCGAAACCACTGGTGCTAAAATTTGAGCGTGGCCGGCGGCCGCGCATTGAACCTGTCAATCAGCGTGGATCTGCGTACCGCCCCATGCCGATGGCCGCCAACAAGGGCTACCCATCTCGCCCGGTCGGATCGAAGGGACGCGCCCATCCCTGTCGATCAGCGAAAACCTATCGGAATCGATCAGTCTTCGATACGGCAGCTTTGCAACAAGGCCGGCTTTTTTGTGCCGACGTTTCAGGTGCGTCAGGGCGGCAAAACGGCTTGGAGTCCGCCTCTGAGTCGTACGTGAGTCCACCGGATTCGATTTTGTCAAATCGCGTTTGATGTCGGATTCAACTGCGGGTAGATTAGACCCGAATCAGCCGGTCCTCGGGGGGCGCGGCGACCACCCAAAGTCTCTTGTTCCGGAGCTTTTCCGGCACCAGACGCGGACGGCTTCGCGTTCCCTGAATGGATTCGAAACTGGTTGGCGCAGCCCTGCGCCACGCGTGTGTCTTCGTCAAAGTGATGCGTATTCGGGTTCGGCGGCTGGCTTCCAGCAACCGGACGGCAGAAACGATTCCGGCCAAAAGCAACAGAATGAGCAGTCCCGCAGCGCTACTTCAATCCGACACGTTGGGCTCGCGCCTGACGTCGCGCGGCGACCTCACCAGCTTTTTCATGCAGCTGACCGCCGAGATCGGTGCCGACAGCTATATGCTGGTCGCCATCGTCCACGATCAGGACCGCAACGATGCGCGCATCGTCTCGTCCAACTGGATTTTCGACGCCATCGAACTGACCGGCAAGCGGCTGATCGCCGGGCTTGCGCAAGGAGCGCTCACGGTGGGGCCGGGTATCCGCCCGATCGCTCTGGTGGCATCCCAGGCGCCCGAGGCTGACGGACTGATCACCGGTGAGGAAGCGCGCCTTCTCGACGTGCTTGGCCATGCGGAGATCTATTCGCTGCGCCTCAATGTCGGCCGCCAGCGTCTGTTCGCCCTGTTCTCCGCGGCGACTGCCGGCAACATCGACCAGCCGGCGCTGATGCGGGCGCAGCTGAAATGCTGCTATGCGCTGTCGCACATCCCGCAGCTGATTGCCGCCGCCGCGATGCAGGATCCGCTGTCGGATCGCGAGCGCGAATGCCTGTTCTGGGTCTCCGAAGGCAAGACCACGGACGAGGTCGCCGTTATCCTTGGCGTCTCCTCCAACACCGTCAACAGCTACATCACCCACGCCATCCAGAAATTCGCGGCCAGCAACCGCGCGATGGCCATCGCCACGGCGATCAGGAGCGGCATCATTTGAAACACGCCGATATCAAAGAAGCTGCCGAAGCCCTTTTCAACGAACAGCGCAATCCGTTCGGCGCCTTTTCTCTCGGCTCCGAGACCCATCACGCCGTCACCATTCCCGATGCCGTGCGGCGCTGCCGCTGGATATCAGTCGACATCAACGCCTCCGCCTTCGGCCTGTTCTTTGTCAGCCCCTCGCCCGAACGCGCACGGCTCGTCCCTTGCCTTGATTCCGACTATCCCGGCATTTCGGTGGCGACGAAATTCATTTCAGGCGCCAATGGCGAGGAGATCGTGCGCCACACCCGCATCTCGACGGAACCGCGCTGGTGGACGGATGACGGCGGCGCCGCCATGGCGGCGATGTTCGACAATCTCGCCTGGACCGAGCAGATGGCCCCGCTGGCGCCCGGCACCAGTGGCATCGCGTTTCCCGTCCACGCCGATCGTGGGCAGTGCGGACTCGTCGTTTTCATGGGCTCTGAGATAGCCTTGCCGCAGGACGCGCTCTACGAGATCCACGCCCGCTGCTTCTCGTTGTTCGCCGCCGTGGCGCGCATCCGTCCCGGCGATGCGGGCCGCATGCGCTCTATCTCCAAGCGCGAACTCGAATGCCTGAAGCTGACCGCCAATGGCAACACGAGCGAGGAGATCGCCCGGCTGCTGAAACTGTCGGTGCACACAGCCAACCAGTATCTGACCCAGTCGACCCAGAAGCTCAACGCCGTCAACCGCAACCAGGCCGTTGCCAAGGCGCTGCGTCTTGGCCTGATCGAATAAGGTAACTATAGGATTGGCCCGCGGCTGTCGGAAGCGATCGATGTTCCGCGAAAGGCCCGCGGCTCGACGTTGCGGATACGCGCCTTTTCGATGACCGCCTCGAGCAGAGCCGTGTTGTGCTCCGGGTCTTCGCCCGGCTTCTCGAACGACACGTAGTTGACCACCACCGATGCGCCGTTCTCGCTCAGCGTCAGCTGGAAATAGACGGTGACCCCAGGCGGCCTCAACTCCAGATCGAGCACGATGCGCGGGCTGCCGGTCCAGTCGACATGCGCCTCGCCGCCATGGCCGAGCCGCAGTGTGCCAGGCATGAAGAACAGCTCCACCGCTGAGTCGACGAGATCCGACAGGCATGCGAAATGTTCCAGCCGGATGAAAGCTATATAGTCGGCGACATCGATCAGCCTCAGTTCACCCACCACCTGCTCGATGGCACTGGCGACGATGATCTCGCGGGATTTTGCATGCGGTTGACGGTTCATGAAATCTGTCTGCGCTCAGCCTTTTTCGAGTAGACGATCCGCACCAGTTCGGCGACGGCCTGGTAGAATTGCGATGGGATAACACTATCGACCGAAACTTGCTTGTACATGGAGCGGGCGAGCGCCACGTCCTCGAAGATCGGGATGTTGTTTTCGCGTGCGATCTCGCGGATTTTCAGCGCCACCAGATCCTGCCCCTTGGCCAACACCATTGGTGCCGAGTCCTCGTCGCGCACGTATTTTAACGCGATCGAGAAGTGCGTCGGGTTGGCGATGATCAGCGTCGCGCGCGGCACCGCCGTCATCATCCGCTTGCGCGCCCGGTCGCGCGCCAGCGAGCGCAGTCGCGACTTGACGATCGGATCGCCCTCGGACTGCTTGAACTCGTCCTTGACCTCCTGCTTGCTCATGCGCAGGTCCTGCTTCCAGTGGAAGCGCGACCAGACGATGTCGACTGCCGCGATCAACCCCATGACGAAGACGATCGCCACCAGGATGTCGACGGCAATGCCTCGGATGACGAGTCCGAAAGCGACCGGATTGGTGATCATGCCGGCGAGCAGCTTGCGGTGGTCTTCCGACAGAGTGAAGCTCAGCACGACGATGGCAAAGCCGACCTTGCCGAGTGACTTCAGGAACTCGACCCAACCCTGAATGCCGAACAGCCTGTTCCACCCCTTGGGGATCGAGATGCGCGAGAGTTGCGGCCGCACCCGCTCGCCGACGAACTGCGGCATGTTCTGGAACACCGAGGCGCCGACACCGGCGACAGTCAGCAGCACGAACAGGCTGATGACGGCCCGGCCCACCTCGAAAATGACAGTCTTGTAGAGCGCGATGACGTCCGTCTCGGTGTCCATCGGCCAGGCTTCCGGCTTCTCCAGGAACATCGACAGGAACATGCCGAGATCGATGACCGCGTCCTTGGCGTAGAAGACGGTGAACACCAGTATGGCAACGAAGGATGCAAGGAGCGCCGTTTCCCGCGAATGGGGCAGTTTGCCCTGTTCGACAGTGTCGCGGATCTTCTTTTCCGTCGCCTCTTCGGTTTTCGAATCCTTGTCGACCGCGTCAGCCATGGCGCGGTCTTAGGCGGCGTCTTGGGTCGACGGAAGTTCGAAGGCGCCTTCGCGCGACAGCCGGATCGTCGTCGTCACGATCGTCTTGCGTGCTGTTGTGATATCGGCGAGGGGAACCCCTTCCGAACCTTGTCCGAGTTCGGCTTCGATCATGCGCCGCGACCGCGCGCCGATCGCCGACAGCACGGATTCGGCAAGTCCCGCCTGCGCGCCGCGCAAGGCCAGCGTGACCAGTTCGGTCGAAAGCCCGTCGAACAGCAGCACCCGCGCCTTCTGGGTGAGCAACGGCAGGTCGTCGAAGGCGAACAGGCGCGCCCGGACACCATCAAGGTCGGGCGTGCCGGCGGCCTCCAGATCCTGCATGACCTCCTCGAGCAGCGGCTTGTCCAGTTCGTTGAGAACGCTGGCGACACGCGCCTGCCCGGCAGAAGTGTCTTTGGTCGAGGTTTCCGCCAACACGCTGGTGCGCAGCCGGTTTTCGACGATCTTGCTGGCGGCGTCCGGAACATTGGCCATCGTCACCATGCGCTTGATGATTTCGCCACGCATCGGCTTGGTCAACGTCAGCAGCACGCTCGCCGCAACCTGCGGCGCCAGCTTCGACAGCACCATGGCCGCAGTCTGCGGGTGCTCGCCCGCCAGGAAGGCGCCAAGCCGCGCCGGCTCGAGCTTTTCGAGCTCGGGCCAGATGGGCGGCGGGCCTTCCGGGGCGACTTCGAATCTCTTGTCGCCCATGATCGCGCTCATCTCTTCGGGCGACAGCGACTCGTTGAGGATGGTGTCCATCCTGTCGGCGGAATCGAGCAATCCCGCCCCTTCGGTGAACTCGGCCTCGAACTCGGCGACGATGCGCTCGAGATCGCTTTGCGGAATCGTCCGCAGCAGTCGGGCGCCCTCGATCAGCGCCTTCAGTTCTTCCTGCTTGAAGAATTTCAACAGGCGGCTGGCCGACGGCTTGCCCATCGCCACCAGTATGGCGGCTGCCTTCTGCGCGCGGGTCAAGGTGGCCGGCGTCGTCATGCCACTCGCCTTCGCTGCCACCGGCAAGCTCCGCAACCCATGTCTAGGCGCCCTTCGTGCCAGCGATGATTTCGGTCAGCCTGATGCCGAAGCGCGACGGATCGCTTTCCAGCACGGTGATCTCGCCGCGCGCGATCTTGCGGCCGTTGACCACAACGTCGACAGGTTCGCCGATACGACGATTAAGCGCCACCGTCGAGCCCTTCTGGAGCGCCATCAGGTCAGAGACCGGCATCTCGGTGCTGCCGAGGATGATCTGAACATCGACGGGGATGTTCATGATGACGCTTGAATTGGCGCCGGAGGCCGCCCTGAACGCCGCATCCGGGCGTTGTTCCTCTTCGTGCAGGACCCCGCGCAATTCTTCAATGGCACGGTCGAGTTGTTCGTCCGGCTGGTCGAGGTCGGCTTCCACCTTGGTCTTGGCCATGATTGTCTCCAGTGCTCAGGCGCGTCCGGCGGCAGCCGGCATCAGCCCGTCGATAAAATCCTGCCCGGCATCGTAGGGATGCTTGATTCGGACGGTATAATTCTGTCCCAGTTTGCCGAATTCGCAGACGAACAGCGTCTGGCCGCGGGCACTGAGACGCGCTTGGGATTGCGCCGTTTCCTCGAATTCGATGATCTGGCCGATGTCGAAGTTGGCGAGGTCGCCGAGCGTCAGCCGGGCCAGTGGCATGGTGGCTTCGAGCGCTACCGTTGAGCGCATCACCTCTTCCGAAAAGCGCGCGCGCCAGCTGGCGTTTTGATCCTTCTCGCTGACCGCGGCAACGCCGTCCCGACCGGCCAGCACGATACGCTGCGGCATCGTCACGGTGATGGTGCCGCTGTCGGCCGGCGTCGAGACGCCGAGGACGATGCGCAGTGCGGCGCCGTCGCGCAACACGTGTCGCTTGGCCTCCATCCCAGACATCGCCCGCGGCGCCGGAAGCCGTAGCTCAAGCGAGCGCCGACCGGATCCGTTCAGCGCCTGCGCGACCTGTTGAAACACCATCGTCGAAACGTCGGTCTCGATCGGCGACAGGTCACGCTCGATCGGCGACACTGGCATGTCCGGGTCACCCCCAAACAGCGTCGAGACCATGATGGCGATCGCGGCGCCATCGATGACGAGGGTCACTGCATCGGAAGACGTCGGCGAGGCAACGACGGTCATCGCGAAATTCTCACCGGCGCTGGAACGCGCCTCGGGAACGCGGCTGATCTCGACCGCTTTGAGATCGACAATGACCGGAACGCCAAGCTCGCCGGTCAGGCTTTTCTGCAGCAGCGGCACAGCGCGCTCGGCCATGGCGCGACCTGCATCGATGACCTGGGCGGCCTCGCCGCTGTCGCCGACGAGGCGCTCGATGATCAGCGAACGCGCTTCCGATGGGCTGCCTGGACTGGTCATGACGGTGCGGGGACCGATCTGTCGCGCATCGCTCAGGCGGCCTTCTTTTCGACGGCGCCGGTGTTCATGGTGCTCTGCTCGACGGCGTCGATCGTCGGTCGTTCGTAGGATGAGATGGTCTTGCGGCCGAACTCGATCGCCACCTGCGGCAGCGCGCCGTTCATGTAGGCCAGAAGCGTCTGCTTGACGATGATATAGAGGCGATTCTTCTTCTCACGCACCGTCTTGATCTTGGTGGCGACAGGCCCGACCACCGCGTAGGACAGGAAGATGCCGAGGAAAGTGCCGACCAGGGCCGCGCCGATCAGGCCGCCTAGGATTTCCGGCGACTGGTCGAGCGCGCCCATCGCCTTGACCACGCCAAGGACGGCAGCGACGATGCCGAGCGCCGGCAAGCCATCGCCAACCGCGATCAGCGCGTGATAGGCCTTCATCTTGTCGGATTTGATGGTCTGGATTTCCTCGTCCATCAGCGCCTCGATCTCATGCGAGCGAGCATTGCCGATTATGATGATGCGACAGTAGTCGCAGATGAAATGCGTCAGATCATGGTTCTTGAGCACGGTCGGGAATGCCTGGAAGATCGCCGACTCCTCGGCATTGTCGATATGGGCTTCGACCTCACTGCGCGACTTCGAGCGCAGCTCGCGCATCAGTGAGTGCAGCACGCCCAGCGTTTCGAGATAGTCCCGCTCCTTCGGCACAGCCTGCTTGAACGCTTCGAGGATGGCCTTGCCGGTGTCCTTGACCGTCTTCATCGGGTTGGCAACGAGGAAGGTGCCGAGCGCCGCACCGCAGATGACCACGGCTTCCCACGGCTGTACCAGCACATGAAGATGGCCGCCCATGGCCATGAAGCCGCCAAGGACGCAGCCGAGCGTCACCACAAGTCCAATCAGAATGCCCACGAAAGGTCCTTCCGCATTTCACATCAGGAGCAAGGAATAGCCCTCGTGCCTTGTGTGAGGCTTGAATCGAAGCCGCCGGATCCGATTCAGTTTCGCGCAAGGAAGTAGGGATATTGTCCTGACATAGCTTCGGCCGGAGGCACGTTTTTGCTGAATACCTTTACCAGCTACCAGCTCATCACCAAGGACATCTCGAAGTCGATCGACAGGATCGAGCAGCAGCCGGTGGTTGATCGCGACACAAAATATTATCTCGCCAACATCACCAAGGTGAAATCGATCGACGATTTCGTCAAGAATGACCGTTTGTTCAAATATGCCATGAAGGCCTACGGGCTTGAGGACATGGACTACGCCAAGGCCTTCATGGTCAAGGCCCTGAAGGAAGGTGTCTCCAATCCCGACAGTTTCGCCAACAAGCTGACCGATAAGCGCTATGCCGAATTCGTCAGCGCCTTCAATTTCGCCGCCAACGGCGCCAATGCAACCATCTACAACAAGACGCAGCAGATGGTGACCAAGAACTACGCCACGCAGGCGGAAATCGCCGGCCTCGATCCGACTTCGGCCTATGTGAAGGGCGAGACCACATACTATCTCGCCAACATCACCAAGGTGAAGTCGATCGACGATCTGATGTCGAACAATCGGCTCTACACATATGCGCTGGCTTCTTTCGGTCTCGATTCGGCGACGGAGGACAAGGACCTCATCAAGCGGGTCCTGCAAGGTGGCGTCCGCGATCCTGACAGCGTCGCCAACAAGATGACGGACAAGACCTACGCCGCACTTGCCTCCGCCTTCAATTTCGAAGCCTATGGTGCGAACACCACCACCATCAATCCGGCACAGCAGCCCACCGTCGACAAATACATGCGCCAGACCCTCGAAGAGGACGCCGGCAAGACCAACCAGGGCGTGCGGCTGGCGCTTTATTTCGACCGCAAGGCGCCTGATATCACCAGCTGGTTCGACGTGCTGGCCGACACCGCGCTTGCCAGCGTCGTGCGCACAGTGCTCGGGCTGCCCGACTCCTTCGCCACCGCCGATGTCGACAAGCAGGCGCAGCTGTTCGAGCAGAAACTCGACATCTCGGATTTCTCCGACCCCGAGAAGCTCGGCAAGTTCCTGACACGCTTCGCCAGCATGTACGAGATCAACAACCCGACGTCATCGGCCGTCACATCGGTCGGCGTGCTCTTTGCGCAGCCGATCACGGTCGGCATCTCCACCGACCTGATGATGGCCATGCAGAAGCTGAGGTTCTGAGAGCATCATGCGGGACAGTCTGTACGTCGCCCTTTCCTCGCAGATCGCGCTCGAGCGCCGCCTCGATACGATCGCCGACAATGTCGCCAACGCCTCGACGATCGGTTTTCGCGCCACCGGCGTGAAGTTCGAGGACGTCGTCTCCGGCACCGGGTCGAAATCGGTGTCCTTCGCATCCTCCGGCAAGACGTACCTTTCCGGCGCTCACGGAGCCTTGAGCGAGACCGGAAATCCCTTCGATTTCGCCGTCCAGGGCGATGCCTGGTTCGCCATCGATACACCTGTCGGCACGGTCATGACCCGCGACGGGCGCTTTTCGATGAACGAGAACGGCGAACTCATGTCGATGGAAGGCCACGCAGTGCTCGATGCCGGCGGCTCGCCGATCCAACTCGATCCGCGCAACGGTCCGCCCAAGGCCGGGGCCGACGGTTCGCTGCGCCAGAACGGTCAGCTTGTCGGCTCGATCGGTCTCTACAAGTTCGATCCGGGCGAGAATTTTGTCCGCTACGGCAATTCCGGCATCGTTCCGGCACGCACGCCTGAGCCTGTTACCGATCGCTCCGATATAGGCATCGCCCAGGGGTTTCTCGAAGAATCCAACGTCAATCCGGTGCTGGAGATCACCCGGCTGATCATGGTCCAGCGCGCCTTCGAGAACACCGCTGCCCTTATGCGGCAGACCGACTCCTCCACTGACGAGGCGATCAAGACGCTCGGCTCGAAATAGTCCATGTCACTTGACCAGCCATCCCTGCGCGCATCCGAAAGGCAGCTCCAGCCAGCCCCGAAAGACCGGCTTGCCGCGCTGGAACGGGTATGGCAGCGTTTCGCCGACGCCGAGACGCTACTCAAGCGCGGAGGCCGCGTCACCGAAGTCACGCCCACGCATTACAAGGTGCACGGCCTATCCGATTTCGCCAGGCTCGGCGACATCGTCGAGCAGCGCGGCCATGGCGGCACGCGCCATGGCGAGATCGTCAAGATCAGCCGCGACGAAGTCGTCGTGGCGCCCTTCGAACGCAGTGCAGATGCCGGCATCGGCGATGCCGTGTTCCGCCGCGGTCCGCTCGCGGTGTCGCCGCATGCCTCGTGGCGCGGCCGCACCATCGACGCGCTCACCAGGGCAATCGATGGCGGCGCGCCGCTCGTCAGGGGTGATGAAGCTTCGAGCGGCGCCCAGACGACGCCCGGCGCAATGACGCGGCAGCGTGTCGGCACCGCCTTCATGACCGGGGTCAAGGTCATCGACATCTTCACGCCGCTCTGCTTCGGCCAGCGCCTCGGCATCTTCGCCGGCTCCGGCGTCGGCAAGTCGACGCTGCTCGCCATGCTTGCCGGCGCCGACGCGTTCGACACCGTCGTCGTGGCGCTCATCGGCGAACGCGGCCGCGAAGTCCGCGAATTCCTCGAGGACACGATCGGCGACAGCATGGCCAAGACCGTCGCCGTCGTCGCCACCAGCGATGAGAGCGCCATGATGCGCCGTCGCGCGCCGGACACTGCCATGCGCATTGCCGAACATTTTCGCGATCAGGGCCACCGCGTGCTCCTGGTGCTGGACTCGATCACCCGCTTCGCCCACGCGCTGCGCGAGGTGGCGACGGGAACCGGCGAGCCACCGGTCGCGCGCGGCTACCCGGCTTCGGTGTTCACCGAACTGCCCAAGCTGCTCGAACGTGCCGGGCCAGGCACTGAAGGCAAAGGATCGATCACCGCCATCATCTCCGTGCTGGTCGACGGCGACGACCACAACGACCCGGTCGCTGATTCCGTGCGCGGCATCCTCGACGGTCACGTTGTGCTCGACCGCACAATTGCCGAACAGGGCCGCTACCCGCCGGTCAATCCGCTGTCGTCCATATCGCGGCTGGCCGACAAGGCCTGGAGCACCGAACAGCGCGCGCTGGTGACAAGACTGAAGTCGATGATCTCGCGGTTCGAGGATACGCGCGACATCCGCCTGCTGGGCGCTTACCAGGGCGGCGTCGATGCCGAGCTCGATATTGCCGTGCGCCAGGTGCCGCTGATCTACGAAGCGCTGACGCAAGCGCCGAAGGACCGCCCGTCAACCGATCCGTTCTCCGATCTCGCCCGCCACCTCAAGAGCAAGCTGAATGCCGATGCCGGAGACTGAACGCGAATATACCGAGCGCATCCTGCGCGACATGATCGCCGAGGCCAACGCGGCGGAGAAAGCCCGAGCTGACGAAGCCAGAACCGCCAAGGCAAAGGTTGCCCGTGCGATCGCTGCCAAAGCCGAGGCGGTTCTGGCCAGAGCCGTAAAGCCAGCCCTGCCACGGGTTGCCAAAGCCGAGGCCGTTCTGGCCAGGGTCGGCGAGCCCGCTCCGCCCAGGGTTCCCCGGGCCGGGGCCGCCGAGATGACCCAAGCCAGCCGCGAATCGCTGATCGACGGGCTGTTCCCGCGCACCGAATGGCCGCAGCCGCCAAAGGCGCAGTTTCCGAGGCTGAAAAAGAAATCCGACCGGCGCAGCGACTTCGTCATTGCCGCGCTCGGCATCACGCTCGGGCTGATCTGCGCCCTGTTTCCGTGGTACATATTCTTCAATCAGGACCAGTTCGGCGTACAGGCGATCAAGTTCGGCGGCACCGGCACCAATTCGGGACGGGCGGGCGGCGGCGTGGTCGCCCAACGCAGCGCGGCGCTGACGGCCAAAGACGTTCCGGCCACCAATCTCGATCTGCTCGCCACGGGAACCGTGCAGGATGACGCCAATCCCTCACCGGCACCCGACGATCAGCCCTTTCCGGCCGACGCGGCGAAATTCCGCATGGTCCATGTCGCCAATGGCCGCGCCATGATCGAGGACGACGCCGGCCTCTGGATCGTCCAGCCTGGCTCGATACTGCCGGATACCAGCCAGGTGTCATCCATCGAGCAGCGCAACGGCAAATGGGTGATGGTCACCAGCACCAACCAGGTGATCCAACTCTCCCGATAGGCGCCCCGTCTGAAGCCTGCTGCTATCCGCAAGGTCCGCGCAAGACTGGCGGCCTAGTCTTCGGGAACCCGCCCGGAGATTCCCATGGAGCCCGTTTCCCTTTTCGACCTCGCCGCCAAGCAAGCCCAGTGGCTGGCCGTGCGCCAGTCGGCCGTCGCCGGCAACATCGCCAACGCCAACACGCCGGGCTACACGGCAAACGATGTCGAACCGTTCGAAAAGGTGCTCGACCGCACAGCCGTGTCGCTTCAGGCCACACAGGCCGGTCATCTCGGTAACGCAGCGACCAATGCCGGCTTCACCATCAAGCCGCAGGAAGATGACGGCGTCATCATGCCGTCCAAGAACTCGGTCGTGTTGGAAGACCAGTTGATGAAGGCCGGCGAGGTGCGCCGCTCCTTCGAGCTCAACACGGCGATCGTCAAGGCGTTCCATTCCATGATGATGATGGCGGTGAAGAGCTGACCATGGACGCGCTGACCGCAGCCCTCAAAGTCGCAGCATCCGGCCTCGGCGCCCAATCGGAGCGGCTGCGCGTCGTTTCCGAAAACCTAGCCAACGCCCAGTCGACGGGAACTGCTCCCGGCTCCGATCCGTATCGCCGCAAGACCATCAGCTTCGTCTCCGAGCTCGACCGGACCTCCGGCAGCTCGACGGTTGCAGTGAACTCGATCGATCGTGATCCCAGTGACTTTCCGGTCGAGTTCCAGCCCGGCAACGAGGCCGCCAATGAGAAGGGCTACGTCAAGATGCCCAACGTCAACGTGCTGATCGAGATGGCTGACATGACCGAGGCCAACCGCTCCTATGAAGCCAATCTTCAGGTCGTCAAGCAGGCGCGCGACCTTATTTCGATGACCATCGACCTGATGAGGAACCAGTAATGATCAGCGGCCTCGCAGCCCTTCAGTTCAAGTCGCCGATCGGCGGCGACGATGCGATGACAAGCCTGCTCCAGGGCAGCGCGACATCTTCGGCCGGTGGCAATGTCGGCACCTCCTTCGCCGAAGCGTTGAGCCAGGCCGCCTCCAAGACGGTCAACACGATGCAGAACGCCGAACAGGTGTCGATACAGGCGCTCAAGGGCGACGCCGACACCCGGCAGGTGGTCGACGCCGTGATGAGCGCGCAGCAGGCGCTTCAGACCGCCGTCGCCATCCGCGACAAGGTGGTTTCCGCCTATCTCGAAGTCAGTCGAATGGGCATCTGAGGAATTCCGCCATGAAAGCACTCGCCATCGCCGCCACCGGCATGAATGCCCAGCAGACAAATCTGGAAGTCATCGCCAACAACATCGCCAACATCAACACCACCGGCTACAAGCGCGCCCGTGCCGAATTCTCCGACCTCCTCTACCAGGTCGATCGCACGCAGGGTGTGCCCAACCGCTCCAATGCCTCGCTGGTGCCGGAGGGCGTCTCGATCGGCCTCGGCGTCAAGACGACGGCCGTGCGCAACGTTCACACCCAGGGCGAACTGACCAGCACCGGCAACAGTTTCGACCTGGCGCTGACCGGCAGGGGCTGGTTCCAGATCGAAGGCGCCGACGGCGGCACGCTCTACAGCCGCGCCGGCGCCCTCAACACCAACGCGACAGGCCAATTGGTGACAGTCGACGGCGCTGCCGTCATTCCGGCCATCAACGTCCCCGTCGATGCCGTCGAGGTTATCGTCAACAAGACGGGACAGGTCTTCGCTCGCATCGACGGCCAGACCGACCTCCAGAATCTCGGCCAGCTTCAGATCGCCAACTTCGCCAACGAGGCGGGCCTGGCGCCGCTCGGCGACAATTTGTTCCAGGAAACCACGGCCTCCGGTCCGGCGAATGTCGGTGTCCCGGGCGATCCAGGGTTTGCCACCATCCAGCAGGGCTATCTCGAAGCCTCGAACGTCGATCCGGTCAAGGAAATCACCGAGCTGATATCGGCACAGCGCGCCTATGAGATGAACTCCAAGGTCATCCAGGCCGCCGACGACATGGCCTCCGTCGTCTCCAAGAACATCAGGTAGCGAACGATGTCGACGCCCGGCCTCCCGTCCGCATTCCGCCGCACCGCGCTCGTCCTTGCGCTGGCAACGGGAAGCATGCCGGCTTTTGCCCAGGAATCGACAAACCAGTCGGCCGACCAGTCAGCCACCCAGATCGCCAGCAATCAACCTGTCGGCGACGTCGTGCTGATACCCAACCGGGTCATCTATCCCGGCCAGACCATCGAACTTACGGCTTTGAAACGGGTGACCCTCATCGCCGGCAAGCACAAGCCGGACGGAGTCGTCACAAGGGCCGAGGAACTCGACGGCAAGGTCGCCAAGCGCACGCTGCTGCCCGGCCGCTACATCCCTTCTACCGCCATCCGCGAAGCCTGGCTGGTCGAACAGGGTGCGTCCGTGCAGGTCTTCTTCATCGCCGGCGGACTGACGATCTCGGCAACCGCGGTGACACTGCAGCCAGGTGCCGCGGGCGACCTCGTCAAGGTCCGCAACGTCGACAGCGGCAAGATCCTGTCCGGCACGGTGATGGCGGATGGAACCATCCAGGTCAGCGCTTCATGATGCGCGGACTTACCCTGATATTGGCAGCCGTACTTGGCCTGCAACCGGCTCTGGCCGACGGCCTGACACCGAAGGCCAAACGCGATCTCGCCGCCAAGAATGGCGGCGTCTATAACGATCCCGAATATGATCCGGCCACCACCAGCCGCATGTTTCGGGTCTCGTCCGGGCCGAGTTCGCTGCCGCCGGGCCAGGTCGCCTCGCGCATCAAGGACATCGCCCAGCTGCAGAGCTCGCGCGACAACCAGCTGGTCGGCTACGGTCTGGTCATCGGCCTTGCCGGATCGGGCGACAGCTTGCGCAACTCGCCGTTCACCGAACAGTCGATCCGCGCCATGCTCGAAAATCTCGGCATCGCCACCGAAGGCGGCAGCGCGCGCGCCAAGAACGTCGCCGCCGTCATCGTCACCGCTAACATGCCCCCCTACGTGCAGTCGGGCGCTCGCATCGACATCGACGTCTCCTCGATGGGCGACGCGACTTCGCTCGCCGGCGGAACGCTGATCATGACGCCGCTTAAGGCGGCGGACGGCGAGATCTATGCCGTCGGCCAGGGCTCGGTGATCGTTTCCGGCTTTACCGCCAAGGGACAGGCCGAGCAGCTGACGCAAGGCGTGCCGACGTCCGGCCGCGTGCCCAACGGTGCCATCGTCGAGCGTGCCGTCCAGGCCGAGTTCGACGATCAGGCAACACTGACGCTGCAACTGCGCAATCCCGACTTCTCGACCGCCATCCGTATCGCCGATGCCATCAACGACTACACCAGCCAGCGTTTCGGTGCGCGCGTAGCGGCCGAGCGCGATTCGCGCACCGTGCAGATCAGAAGGCCAAAGGGTGTTTCGGCGGCTCGCTTCTATGCCGAGATCGAGAACCTTGTTGTGGAATCGGACACGCCGGCCCGTGTCGTCATCGACGAGCGCACCGGCACCATCGTCATCGGCAACGACGTCAAGATCTCGCGGGTCGCCATCAGTCACGGCACGCTCACCGTGCGGATCACCGAAGCACCGCGCATCGTGCAGCCCGAGCCCTTCTCCAAGGGCGAGACCGCCGTCGAACCGTTCACCGCCATCGAAGCCAGCCGGCCCGACGCCCGCGTTGCCGTGCTTGACGGTCCCGATCTCCAGACCCTCGTTTCCGGCCTCAACCGGCTCGGCGTCAAGCCGGACGGCATCATTGCCATTCTGCAGGGCATTAAATCGGCCGGAGCCCTGCAGGCCGACCTGGTTCTGCAATAGGCTATGCCGATGACACGCTCCTTCCCACGCCGTGAAGGATATCGCCCCGTCGCTATCCTGCTCGTGACCGCCGTTCTCGCGGCTCTGCCCTTTGCCGGCGATACCGCACGCGGTGAGGAGGCGATCCGCCAGGTCCTGCCGGGAGCCCCGGTCGCAGCGGCGGCGCAGCAATTGGCGCGAGAGAAGGCACCCGACCAAAGCGAGATCGAGCGTTTTTGCTCCAACATCGCAGACGCCGCCCGCGACCGCCGCTATGTCTTGCAGGCGGAGGAACTGAAACAGCTCCAGGCCGGCATCGACCAGCGTATGAAGGCGCTGGAGGAAAAAAAGGCCGAATACGAGACGTGGCTGAAGCGACGCGAGGTTTTCCTGGCCCGGGCCGAGGACGGCGTGGTCCAGATCTATGCCGGCATGAAGCCTGACGCCGCCGCCGAGCGGCTGGCCATCGTCAACGCGGATCTGGCGGCGGCCGTATTGATGAAGCTCGACCCCCGCAAAGCGAGCGTCATCCTCAACGAAATGGACCAGAAGGCGGCGGCGACGCTCACCGGCATCATGGCTAGCGCAGCCCGAAGGGTAGACCCGTCATGATCCGCAAAATGCTCGTCCTGTTCGCGGTCGTCATGTTGTCCGGTTGTGGAACCAACCTGAAAGAGGTCGGCAGGGAACCGGCTCTGTCGCCGGTCGGCTCCGGCATCGACGACGGCAGCAGCTCTTCCCTCTATCGCTATCCGGAAACGCCGCCTGCGCCGCCCAGGAAATTCTCGCTGTGGGATGACCGCCAGAGCCGGTTGTTCACCGATCCGCGGGCGCTGTCCCAGGGCGACATCCTGACCGTCAAGATCAGGATCAATGACCGCGCCAACTTCAAGAACCAGAACGACAGGAGCCGCACTGCCAACCGCAAGCTCGGTTTCGATATCAGCGCGCAATGGGACAAGATCGGCAGCACCGCCGGCAAGGGTGCTGGCGCTCTCAACTCCACCACGGACACGACCGCTGATGGCGAGATCAAGCGATCGGAAACCCTGGAGCTCAATGTTGCTGCCATCGTCATCGATGTCCTGCCGAACGGCAATTTGATGATCAAGGGATCGCAGGAAGTGCGCGTCAACGCCGAACTCAGGGTGCTGACCATCGCCGGCATCGTGCGGCCGGCCGATATCGGCGCCGAAAACACAATCCCCTACGAACGCATCGCCGAAGCGCGCATCTCCTATGGCGGACGCGGCCGCATCACCGAGATCCAGCAACCTGCCTACGGCCAGCAGGTTCTCGATCAGGTTCTTCCGTTCTAGGATTGGAGAACACCGCGCCGTGGCAAATGTCGAACAGGTTCAGCCCCGCAAGGGTCCTTCGCTCGCGGTCCAGGGCGGCATGCTGCTGGTTGTGACGGCGGCCGCCATCGGCATGGGCTGGATGTCCGGCGGTTACCTGAAGGGCGTCGGCGCACCTCCGACGGTACCGGCGGCGCCTGAGAACCAAGGCAAGACCGAGCAGCAGGCTGCGGCCGAGCAGCCAGGCGTGGGGCCAACGCTCGTCGTGCTGGCGCCGATCACCACCAACATCGCTTCGCCTGCCGATACCTGGATCAGGATGGAGGTGTCCGTCGTCTATGATGGGCCGCAGCCACAGGCAATGTCGGACGACATCCACCAGGATCTTCTGGCCTTGGTGCGCACCTTGAAGATGCATCAGATCGAGGGCGCCAGCGGCTACCAGCACCTGAAGGCCGATCTCGAGGAACGCGCCTCGATCCGCAGCCAGGGTCACGCCAAACAGGTTCTCATCAGGACATTGCTGCTCGAATGAGAAAGTTCCTTCTCGCCATGGCGTTGATCGCCGCCGCCACGTCCGTCGCGGCGGCCCAGCAGCTGGATCTCGGCGGCATCGGCAAGGCCGATGGCACCACCGTCGGCTACATCATCCAGATGTTCGGCCTGCTGACCGTGCTGTCGGTGGCGCCGGGCCTGCTGATCATGGTGACCAGCTTCACCCGTTTCGTCATCGCCTTCTCGATCCTGCGCGCCGGCATCGGCCTGCAGTCGACGCCGGCAAACCTCATTCTCATCTCGCTGTCGCTGTTCATGACCTTCTATGTCATGGCGCCGACCTTCGATCAGGCCTGGAACACCGGCGTCAAGCCGCTGATGGACAACCAGATCACCCAGACCGAGGCGTTCGAGAGGATTTCGGATCCGTTCCGCACCTTCATGCTGCACAATGTGCGCGACAAGGACTTCGACCTGTTCGCCGATCTCGCTCGCGAGCGCGGCCAGACAGTTTCGCGCGACACCGTCGACCTCCGCATTCTCGTACCCGCCTTCATGATCTCGGAGATCCGGCGCGGCTTCGAGATCGGCTTCCTGATCGTGCTGCCATTCCTGGTCATCGACATGATCGTCGCGACGATCACCATGGCGATGGGTATGATGATGCTGCCGCCGACAGTGGTGTCGCTGCCGTTCAAGATCCTGTTCTTCGTCCTGATCGACGGCTGGAATCTGCTCGTCGGCAGCCTGGTGCGCTCCTTCAACTGATCCCGGGCGACTGAATCCTGCAGCGCCGCTCTGGCGCGCTGCTCAGGCGCAGGATTCACGCAATATATTTTCGATTAACCGTCCGGTTTAGCCCTTTGGTAGGGACTTGCCCGCATATTCGCTCGCAGATGGCGGGTGATCGATTTCCAGAGATCATTGGCATGATGCCGCACCGTCATACCGGTAGAGCCGGTATGTCAAAAAAACACGTGTAAAATCAGGGTACGAGTAGCCATGTCCAGCATCATGACGAACACTGCCGCGTTGACGGCACTGCAGAGCCTGAACTCCACCAACAAGAACCTCGAAGCCACCCAGTCCCGCATCTCGACCGGCTACAAGGTCTCGCAGGCCTCCGACAACGCCGCTTACTGGTCGATCGCCACCACGATGCGTTCCGACAACCAGGCAATGTCCACCGTTTCGGACTCGCTCGGCCTCGGCGCTTCGAAGGTCGACACCGCTTACACCGGCATGAACAGCGCGATCAGCACGATCAACCAGATCCAGCAGAAGCTGACCGCATCCTACGGTCAGACCGATGCGGCCAAGGAAAAAACCCAGGTCGAAATCGCCGCTCTTCAGAACCAGTTGAAAGCCTACGCCGACGGCGCCACCTTCTCCGGCACCAACATGCTGTCGGTGTCCACGGCTTCGGGCACGGCGGCAGACGTCAAGATCGTTTCGGCCTTCAATCGCAGCTCCACCGGTGCGGTTTCGATCTCGACCATCGACGTCAAAGTGGAAAGCATCAAGCTCTATGACGCCGGCGCCGCGCCGACCGCCAAGGGCATCCTCGACACGGCCCGCCTCGGCACCACCGGCGCTGCGGCCGCAGCCTCGGGCTCGCAGTCAGCCCTGGGCGCGGCTGCACTGGTCACCGATACCTATTCGGTCGCCTCGCTGACCATCTTCGCGGGTGGCGTTGCTGCCAGCGATAGTCAGATCGCGCAGCAGATGACCGTCGTCGACGCGGCGCTCAAGGACATGACCAACGCCGCCACCAAGCTCGGCGCCGCCAAGAGCTCTATCGACCTGCAGAAGACCTTCACCTCGAACCTGATGGACTCCATCGATCGCGGTATTGGCCAGCTCGTTGACGCCGACATGAACAAGGAATCGACGCGTCTGCAGGCCCTGCAGGTCCAGCAGCAGCTTGGCATCCAGGCGCTGTCGATCGCCAACGGTTCCTCGCAGTCGATCCTGTCGCTCTTCCGCGGCTAATCGCCTCCGCTCCACCACATTTCGCACCAAGAAATCGGGCCGCGCCAAAAGCGCGGCCCGATTTGCGTTTTTCTCCAGCCCCGCGCAACCGTCGCTCCTTAACTCTGGAAGCCAGCGTTTAACAGGCTGTTAACCATGTCGCGCTAATTATGGTTAACCAATAGCTTACAACAGTTGGCGAATCGGCCCTACCGGCACGATAGCAGCGTTGAACAGTCCTATCCGGCGTGTCTGAGCATGTCGGCTTTTGAGAAGGAGCGACTTTCTTGGCGAGCATCATGACAAACGCTTCGGCGTTAACCGCACTCCAAAGCCTCAGCGCCACAAGCAAGTCGCTCGAACAGACGCAGGCTCGTATATCGACGGGCTATCGGGTCTCGCAGGCCTCCGACAACGCCGCCTATTGGTCGATCGCCACCACGATGCGTTCGGACAATCAGGCCCTGTCGACGGTCCAGGACGCACTCGGCCTCGGCGCCTCGAAAGTCGATACCGCCTACACCGGCTTGAACAATGTGCTGACGACGATCGGTCAGATCAAGACAAAGGTGCTCTCGACCGTCGGCCAGACGGATGCCGCCAAGGCGAAGACCCAGACCGAGATCAAGGCCCTTCAGGCGCAGATGAAGTCCTTTGCAGATGCAGCCACCTTCTCGGGATCTAATTTCCTTGCGGTGACCTCCAAGCAGGTCGCGGCCGCCAATGACGGCGTCCAGCCCGACTCCCAGATTGTTTCTTCATTCAATCGCTCCTCATCCGGCGCCATCTCGATCGGAACGATCGACATCGATGTCGAGAGCACTAAGCTCTTTGACTACGGCCTTGCCAGCGACGTGAAGAACTATGGCACCCTCGATCGCCAGACTTCCATCTATTCCACAGGAGCCGCCCAGACGGAGTATGACACAGCCTATGCTGCCGCGATCGCCGGCGGAGGGACTGATATCGCCGCGAACACCGCGGGCCAGGCCGCTGTTACCGGCACCCCCGCCAAGATTGACAACATCTCGGCCTACAACCTCGATATCACGGCGGCCGGGGTGACCGACGATATCATCACGCAGATGGTGAATAGGATCGACAAGGTCATGGCTCAGCTGACCGACTCCGCCACCATCCTCGGCGCCGCCAAGAGCAGCATCGACCTACAGAAGACCTTCACCCAGAGCTTGATGGACTCCATCGACCGCGGCGTCGGCCAGCTCGTCGATGCCGACATGAACAAGGAATCGACCCGCTTGCAGGCATTGCAGGTGCAGCAGCAGCTCGGCATCCAGGCGCTGTCGATCGCCAACAGCGCCTCGCAGTCGATCCTGTCGCTGTTCAAGAACTGATCACAGGCGCCACTAGCGCGATCCCCACTCATCCCGATTGACGGGCCGCGTCGCAAGCGCGGCCCGATTTCATTTTCGCACAAGCTTCGAAGACTACTGTTCCGGCGGACAATCATGCTGGGAGTCGTTGAACCGTGCCGGAACAGATCCAGAGCATCATCTCGAATCTCCGCGGGTTTGGCGTGAAGCGCCTCGCCATGCTGGCGGGCATCGCGGTTCTGGTGATGGGTGTCATCGGCATCGCCTCGGTCTATCTCAACCGCCCCGCCTACGACACGCTCTATGTCGGCCTCGACCGCGCCGACGTGAACCAGATCGGCCTGGTGCTGGGCGAAGCCGGCATCGGCTTCGACGTCGGTGCCGACGGAACCTCGGTGCTGGTGCCGGCCGGCACCACCGCGCAGGCGCGCATGCTGCTGGCCGAAAAGGGGCTGCCGACAAGCGCCAATGCCGGCTACGAACTGTTCGACAATGTCGGCTCGCTCGGCCTCACCTCCTTCATGCAGCAGATCACCCGCGTGCGTGCGCTGGAAGGCGAGATCGCCCGCACCATCCAGTCGATATCGGGCATCAAGGCGGCGCGCGTCCATATCGTCATGTCCGAACGCGCCAATTTCCGCCGCGACGAGCAGCAGCCTTCCGCCTCGGTGGTCATCCGCTACGCCGGCATCGACGCCGAGAAGAGCGCCATGTCGATCCGCCATCTCGTTGCCGCCGCCGTCCCCGGCCTGTCGGCCGACAAGGTGACGGTGCTCGATTCCAGCGGCAATCTGCTGGCCGCGGGCGATGACCCTTCCAACACCAGCGCCGCCCGCACGCTCGGCGTCGAGCAGACCGTCGAGGCTCAGATCGGCGACAACATCCGCCGTGCGCTGACTGCCTATCTCGGCCCCGATAATTTCCGCGCCAGCGTCAAGGCCGAGGTCAACACCGACACCCGCCAGACCGAAGAAACCATCTTCGATCCGAACTCCCGCGTCGAACGCTCGGTGCAATCGGTGCGCGCCAACGAGAACAACAATCAGAAGCAGGCCTCGACCCCGGCCAGCGTCGAACAGAACCTGCCCGAGACCCAGGCAACCGCCACCGATGGTCCGCAGTCCTCTTCGCAGAACGATCGCAGAGAAGAGATCACCAACTACGAGATCAATTCAAAGAAGATCGCCACCGTCTCCAACGGCTACAGCGTCACCAAGATGTCCATTGCCGTCGTCGTCAACCAGCAGCGGCTGATGACCATACTCGGCAAGGACGCCACGCCGGAGCAGATTGCCAAGCGCGTCGCCGACATCCAGAAGATGGTGACCTCGGCCACCGGCCTGGACGAAAAGCGCGGCGACGTCATCGATGTCTCGGCTGTCGAGTTCATCGACGGGCTGGAGGGCGAGGCGATCCCGCAGGCCGGAATGCTCGATTCCATCGGCCAGCATGCCGGCACGCTGATCAACGCCGGCGCCTTCATCGTCGTGGTGTTCCTGGTCGCCTTCTTCGGCCTGAGGCCAATGGCGTCGGCGCTGACGGCTAAGGCAACACCGGCCCTGTCGGGCCCCAGCTTCGATGACGTCCAGCGCTCGCTGCCAATGCCGGAAGCCACGGCGGTCGCCGACAATGTCGCGGTTGGCGCCTTGCCCGGTTCGCGACCAGGTCCGACACCGCTCGATGATCTTCGCCAGAAGATCAGGCCGGCGCCGCAGGATCGGCTTGCCCGAATGGTCGACCTCAACGAGGAGCGTACCGCGCAGATCCTGCGCAAATGGGCAGCCCAGGAAGTTGCGGTGTAGACCATGCCCTCCGCAGCCCTCTTCGACCTTCTGCCTGATTTCGGCACACGCACGCAACGTGCCAGCCGGGCCACGGTCGATCCCCAACACAATCAGGAGACGCCTGCCCCGCAAGCCGATATCGGCACGCTGATCGCGGAAGCGGTTGTCCAGGCCGAGGTTGCGCTTGAGGCGCGCCTTTCGGTTGCGCATGAAGCAGCGCTCGAAGCCGAACGCCAGGCCAATGCAGAAGAAGCAAGGGTATTTCTCGAAAGCCTTGGCGACGATATCGGCAAGGCGGTCTCGCAGCGTATCGATGCCATGGAGGCGCGTGTGACCGGACTTGTCGCCGCCACGGTCGCTCGCATCATTGGCGGCATCATTAGCGACGATCTGCAGAAACGCTCGATCGAGGTGCTCGCCAGTGCGATACGCGAGGCGGTCGGCGATGCTGAAGCGGTGCGCATCGCCGTCCGCGGGCCGCTCTCACTATTCGAAACGCTGAAGGCATCGCTCGGGCCACGCGCCGCCAATCTCGACTTCGTCGAGACACCGGGCTTCGACCTCACTGTCGCCATCGACGAGGCGGTGTTCGAAACGCGCATGGCCGAATGGTCGACGACCCTCTCAGAGGTTCTTGCATGAGCGTCGCAGAGGCCGGACACGCCCCCCACGAAATCATCATCGTGCGGCATGCGCATGGCGATCACGACGACGCCCACCATGGCGGCGTCTGGAAGATCGCCTTCGCCGACTTCATGACGGCCATGATGTGTTTCTTCCTGGTCATGTGGCTGATCAACGCCGCCAACGAGCAGACCAAGGCGGCCGTCGCCAGCTACTTCAACCCAGTCAAGCTGGTCGACCGCAATTCGAGCCGCAAGGGCCTGGAGGATCTCGGCGACGGTCCGCGCGCGATCGGCACGACGGCCGACAATCCGCAGAAGGCGACCAACAAGGCCGGCCAGGACGGCGACGGCTCGGCGGACCGCAAGCAGGAAAAGCAGGAACTGTCGCAGGCGGAGCACTCCGACGAGCATCTGTTCGCCGATCCTTATGCGGTGCTTTCGGAAATCGCCACCGACACCGGCGTCATGCAGAACGTCAGTCAGAAGGGCGACGGCGGCGCGCAGGCTGCCGGCCCGGCGACAGGCGCCTCTGGCGGCGCCTCCTACCGCGATCCCTTCGAGCCGGATTTCTGGTCGCAACAAATGGCGGCGCCCGCCGCGGAGGCCAGTGCCGAGCGCACCAGGATCGAGGGCGATCCGGTCAAGCCCGGCGACAAGGCCGCCGAAACGCAAGTGCCGAAAGTCAAAGCCGTACCGCCCGTCGCTGCCGCACCGCACGAACCGCTGGCCAAGGACGCGATCGGCAAGCGGGCCACGAATCCGGAAATGGCCAAGGTCGGCGACACGAAATCAAGCGAAACCAAACCGGGCGAGACCAAGCCAGGCGAGACCAAACCGAACGACATCAAGGCCGCGGACCCAGCCAAGGCCGACGCCGAGGCGCAAAAGGCTGCCAAGCCCGAAACCAGCGGGAAGGCGCCTACCGCGGCCGCTGTCAAGGCCGCGGCCGACGTCAAGCGGCAGTTGGCCGATGCCTTCAAATCCGGCGACAAGCTGCACGACGGCGTCTCGGTCGAAGCCACCGACAAGGGCGTCGTCATCTCTATCACCGACCAGTTCGACTTCGGCATGTTCGAGGTTGGCTCGGCGCTGCCGAGACGCGAACTTGTGCTGGTGATGGAGAAGATCGGCCGCATCGTCAACAGCCAAAAGGGCACCATCAGCATCAACGGCCACACCGACGCACGACCGTTCCGTAGCGACAGCTATGACAATTGGCGACTGTCGACGGCGCGCGCGCATTCCGCCTACTACATGCTCGTGCGCGGTGGCGTCGACGAACGCCGCATCACCGAGGTCGCAGGCTTCGCCGACCGCCAGCCGAAGGACCCCGCAAATCCATTGGCGGCCGTGAACCGCCGCATCGAAATCCTGATGGCGACCGACGGATGAGGCGAACGGCCGCCACCAGCCGATTGATTGGCCTGTTGCTGCTGGCCGGCGGACACCCGTCGGCCGGCTTCGCTCAGGAAGCGCTGCAGCCATATCAGCTGGTGCGCTCGCTGCAGCTGGTGCAGGATCGCATAGCCACCGGCGATCATGCCGCGCTGCCGATGCAGGCCAAGCTGCTGGAGATGGCGGATGCGCGCCTGCGCACGGCGGATGCCGAGGACTACAAGGATCCCAAGAACTTTCGCGCCCTGCTTGTCTACGGCATGAGCGGCGGCAATCCGGTGACCGTCGAGGCCGCCGCGTCGCGCGCCACGACGGACCCGCAAAACCTTGCCATAGCCAAAGGCGTGATCAACTACCTGACCGGCCGGCCCGGCGAGGCGATCGAAGCCTTGAAGCCGATCGATCCCATGGCGCTGCCTCCAGATCTCGGCGCCTTCCTGGCGCTGGTCAAAGGCTCGTTGCTTGCCGGCGACCAGCCGGCGGCCGCACTTGGTCTGCTCGACGAGGCGAGGTTGCTCAGCCCCGGCACGCTGGTCGAGGAAGCGGCACTGCGCCGTTCGGTCGGCATTGCAGCCACGCAAGGTGACGCGGCACGCTTCGCGCTTGCCTCCACCCAATATGTCGAGCGCTATCTTTATTCACCCTATGCCAGCCAGTTCGCCGACTCTTTCGTCTCCGGCGTCATCGCACTGCATATGTCGATCAGCCAGGACAAGCTGGCCGATATTACCTCGATGATGGATTCCGAGCGCGAGAAGGTGATCTATCTACGCATCGCCCGCCGCGCCGCGATCGACGGTCTGAACGACCTGTCGGCCTTCGCCTCGGCGCGGGCCGAGCAGGGCCGCGACGGCAACACCAACCAGGATGATCCCCGCGCCCTGCTCTATGCCAGCCTTTCCACCGTCACCTCGGGCACTATCGAGGATGTTCGCGGCAAGCTTGGCAAGATCGACCGCAGCCGGTTGTCGGATGGCGACCGCGCCTTGCTCGACGCCGCGCAGGCCATTGCGGGCGAAGTCGTGGCGCCGCCCACCGCCCTTCCCGAGGAAAAGCCTGCCCCTGTTGCGGTCGAGCAACCACCGATGCCCGAGACCGCTACACCGCAAGGCGCCGATGTCAGCGGGCTGCCACCGGTCGAAGGTGCGATCCCGGAGCAACCTGCCGCTGCCGCGGCCTCCGGCGGACCAGCTGCCAGTGCGCCGGACACGCACGCGGTTCCGTCCGCGCCTGCCGATGCGGCGGCTGTCATGCCGGCGTCGGCACCGTCGCCTGCTGCCAGTCCCCAGCCTACCGATCCGACCGATGCCGCCATGACCAGAACACGTCGACAGCTCGACGTGATCGACCAGATGCTTGGAGCCGCCCCAAAATGACCACCAGACTCGGACCGGCCCTGCCAGGATCTGCCTCCACGCGCGCGACGTCGGAGCGACCGGCCGCGAATGGCAGGAACGATGACGATGGCTTCGGCAAGGTGCTGCGCGGCGACACCGATCCTGCCCGCCCGCAACGGCAGCCGACGACCGAAGCGGGAACACGAAACCCGCGCTGGAGCAAGCTCACTGCCGGCCTCGCCGGCCATGTCGGCAAGGCCGAGCCGTCGTCGGCCGCGCCATGACCGATCGCCCCCGCCAAAGGGCCGACCGTGAAGGCCGGCAAGGACGACCTGGGACCAAAGTCACACAGGGACGATGCCGACGCCGAAGAGACAGCACCGGTAGCCGATGCCGCGCCGCTTCATGACGATCTACCGCTGCTGATCGCGTTTCATGACCTGCGCCATTTCTCGACATCGTCCAAAGCAGCCGGGCGCGACGCAACCACTGGCGAGAGCCCGCCGGCCCCGGCGCTCGACGGGCAAGCTCCACTGCCGAAGACCTACCGCTCGAAATTGACGGCCGGACGCGAAGCCCTCGAGACCGTATCGAAGCCGGAGCAGGTCTCGATCGTCGAGGGGTCTCTGACGGCGCTTGACGCCAAGCCGCCGAGTGCTGCGGTTGCGGCCTCGATTACGTCGAAACGCGACAACGCGGTGGCGGCCCAGAAGCTGCCCGACGCGCCGGCTGCCGACGCGCCCGGCGTACGGTCGAGGCACGCCGCCGCGCCGGCGATGAAGAGCATCGAGGACGTCCAGTCCGCGATGCGGCCCGAAGCGGGAAAACAGTCCCTGTCCGCGACACGCATCGACGTGGTGTCCGAACGGAGCTACCCAGCACCGCCGCAAAGTCCCATCAGCCAGGCAGCTCTCAATGTGGTCAACGCCATAGCCGCCGATAGCGGCCCGCAAAAGGCAGTTTCAGCCTCATCCACGACCGCCCAGCTGGCCAGCTCTGTTGCCGTTCCGACACATGTGTTGAAGATCGAGCTGCACCCAGCAGAACTCGGTATGGTTACGGCCCATCTTCGCCTCTCCGGAGAACAACTTTCGATTGAGCTGAAGCCTGAAACACATGACGCCTATCGTCGTCTGTCAGCCGACAGCGAGGCCATCGTCAAATCGCTGCGCGGGCTTGGCTTCGAGGTCGACAAGGTCACAATCCTGCAACCTTCGGTAGCAGCCCCCGCCACAACCCGCTCCGATGCAACCGCACCCCTGCCGGCGGCAACGGGCCGCGATCCGTCGTCCTTTCAACCCGGGAATTCGGGCGGCGGCAATGGTGGAGCCGGCGGCCAGAAATCGGGTCAGCAACCCTCGGGGAAACGCAACGATGATGCGCAGGATTACGGCCGCGGCACTTCGCCTTCTCGCGAGCGCTCTGGCGGCGATATCATTATCTAGCGCGGCAAGCGCTGCCGCTGCTGTGGCCAACCCTTGCGAGCCGGAGATCCTGCGCGCCGCCGATCGCTATGGCGTACCCGCCGGCATCCTCTATGCCGTTGGCCTGACGGAGACTGGAAACAAGGGCAGCCTTCAACCCAACGCCTTGAATATAGAGGGAAAAGCGGTCTTTCCGCGAAGCCGGGCCGAAGCCCTTGCCGCCTTTGCCAATGCCCGCCGCGAGGGCAAGACGCTGATCGATCTGGGCTGCATGCAGATCAACCATCACTACCACGCCTCGCATTTTCGCAGCGTCGAGGACATGCTCGACCCACGCCAGAACGTCGATTACGCGGCGCGCTTCCTGGCCGGCCTCCATGCCCGTCACGAGACCTGGTCGATGGCTGTCGCCCGCTATCATGCCGGTTCCGACAACGATCCGGCACAGAAGATCTATGTCTGCCGCGTCATTGCCAACATGGTCGCCACAGGCTTTGGAAAATGGACCGCGAACGCTCGCGGCTTTTGCAACCCATAAGCGTATTTCCCGGTTCAGCGAGTCGATCCCGCAACCCTGACTCGTCGCTTGGACCAAGTCGGCTCTTACCCTCGAGAGCATATTTGGCTGCATGCTAATGCAACCGATACGATTCCGGACTCCCAAGAAACTAGCTACAAGAAATGACGGTTGTTCAGGATTCTCGCCAGCGGATACGCCTTTCTTCACGGGGCAAATGATTTGATTCGGAGGCGGGCCGATGATTGTTATCGTTGACGAGCGCGAGCTCGTAACAGAGGGATACAATTCACTTTTCGATCGTGAGGGCATCGCCTGTGCAGGCTTTGCATCCGGCGAGTTTGGTGAGTGGGTGAACTCGGCTGCCGATACCGATCTTCGCTCGGTCAGGGCCTTCCTCATCGGCGACTGCCGCGATGGCTCCATCTCTCCCCGCCAGATCCGCGATCGCACCGGCGCTCCGGTCATCGCGCTCAGCGAACAGCACTCCCTGGAGAACACGCTGCGGTTGTTTGAAAGCGGCGTCGACGACGTCATTCGCAAGCCCGTCCACATCAGAGAGATACTGGCCCGCATCACCGCCATCCGCCGTCGGGCCCAGGAAGATGTCGCCTACACCGAGATCGGCGCCATGCGCATCTTCATGGACGGCCGCGACCCAGAAATCGACGGCCAGCCCCTGCCCCTGCCGCGCCGTGAGCGCCGCATCCTCGAATATCTGGCGAGCAATCGCGGGCGTCGCGTCACCAAGACCCAGGTTTTCAACGCCATCTACGGCATCTTCGACGAAGAGGTCGAGGAGAACGTGGTCGAAAGCCACATCAGCAAACTGCGCAAGAAGCTGCGCGAAAAGCTGGGCAGCGACCCGATCGATTCCAAGCGCTTTCTTGGCTACCGGCTGGTCTTCTGATGCAGCTTCGCGCCAGCCTCGCGCAAGAAAACACGCGTAGCCTCGTTGCCAGTGGCATCCACTTTGGAGCCAGCGGCATGCACATTGGGGAGACGTTTCGATGAGCCTCTACGGAATGATGCGGACCGGCGTTTCCGGCATGAACGCGCAAGCAAACCGCCTGTCGACGGTCGCCGACAACATCGCCAATTCCGATACCACCGGTTACAAGCGGTCCTCCGCAGAGTTCTCGACGCTGGTCATGCCATCTACAGGCGGCGCTTATAATTCCGGCGGCATCACCACGACGATCCGTCAGGCGGTCAGCGATCCGGGCGTGCTTCAATACACGACCTCGGTCTCGGATCTTGCTGTCAGCGGCGATGGTTTCTTTGTCGTTCAGGATCCGAGCGGCACACCTTACCTGACCCGCGCCGGCGCCTTCGTGCCCGATGGGCAGGGCAGGCTGGTCAACTCGGCCGGCTTCCAGCTGATGGCCTATAGCTACGACAACGGCGTGCCGGCAGCGACGGTCAACGGCTTCGAGGGATTGGTCCCGGTTGTCATCTCCGACCAGGGAATGACCGCGACGCCGAGCACCGACGGTAGCTATGCCGGCAACCTGCCGGCAGGCGCGACACCGGTCGCGACCGCCAACCTGCCCGCCGCCAACGCCGCGGGCGCACAATACACGTCGAAATCCTCGATGGTCGCCTATGACAATCTCGGCAACAAGAAGCTGCTCGACGTCTATTTCACCAACACCGGCACCGGCACCTGGCAGGTAGCGGTCTTCGACCAGTCGAAGGCCACTGCCGGAACCTCATTTCCCTACACAGGCGGCGCGCTCGGTTCGGCCAATCTGACCTTCGACACCACCACCGGCAAGCTCACCGGCACGCCCACCAGCGTTTCATTCACCGTGCCGAACGGCTCTGCCTTTTCGCTCGATCTGTCGGCGCTGACCCAGCTTGGCACCGGCTTCACCGTTTCCGATGCCCAGGTCAACGGCAACGCGCCGAGCACCATCGACAAGGTCCAGATCAGCAAGGACGGCACCATCTACGCCCAGTACAAGGACGGTTCCACCAAACCGCTCTACAAGATCCCGCTGGCCGACGTGCAGAGCCCGGATCAACTCACCGCACTGCCCGGCAATGTCTACTCGCAGGGCACCGAGTCGGGCGCGGTCCGTGTCGGCTTCGCCAATGAAGGCAAGCTTGGCTCCATTATCTCCGGCGCGATCGAGAACTCCAACGTCGACATCGCCGAGGAGCTGACCAACATGATCGCAGCGCAGCGCAGCTACACCGCCAATTCGAAAGTCTTCCAGACCGGCTCCGATCTGATGGACGTCCTTGTCAACCTGAAGAGATAAAACGGGCACCGCCCCGCGAAAGACCGCATGTCACTGTCTACCGCATTGAGTATCGCCCAGTCCGCGCTTATGAACACCGCGCGACAGACCAGCGTTGTCTCGCGCAACGTTGCCGACGCCTCCAATCCGGACTATTCGCGCCGCCAGGCCATCGTCACCAGCACGGCGCCGGGCGCGCGGTCGGTTGATATTCAACGCGTCACCAATGACCTCTTGTTCCGCCAGAATCTCGGCGCACTGTCGGCCTGGAGCGGCCAGAACGCGCTCTTCAGCGGCATGGATCAGCTGGGAGTTGCGGTCAACGGCGTCGACAATGCGTCCTCGCCCTCGTCCGTGATCGCCAACCTGCAGCAGGCGCTGCAGCTCTACGCCACTTCCCCGTCCAACCAGAACCTCGGAGCCAGCGTCATCGACGCCGCCAAGCAGGTTGTGCGTTCGCTGAACGAGGGCTCCAAGGCCGTCCAGGATTTCCGCACCCAGACCGATGGCCAGATCGCCACGGCGGTTGACGACCTGAACTCGCTGCTCAGCCAGTTCCAGGATGCCAACACGGCCGTCATGACCGGAACCCGCTCCGGCAACGATGTTTCCGATGCGCTCGACCAGCGCGACGCGCTTTTGAAGAAGATTTCGAACTATGTCCCGGTGTCGACTTTCTCGCGGGGCGACAATGACATGGTCATCACCACCGGTGACGGCACGACATTGTTCGAGACGATACCGCGCACGGTCAGTTTCGCGGCGTCGGCTGGCTATACCGCGGGCGCCGCCGGCAATGCAGTCTATATCGACAATGTGCCGATCTCGGCGGGAGCCGGCGGCAACACCAGCGCCAGCGGCACGCTTGCCGGCCTGCTGCAACTGCGCGACGGCGTCGCCTCGACCATGCAGAGCCAGCTCGACGAGACCGCGCGCGGCCTGATCACGGCCTTTGCCGAAACGGCGCCATCGCAACCTAACAAAACCGGCCTGTTTACATGGTCGGGCGCGCCGGTCGTGCCGGCAGGGGGCACGCTGGTCAACGGGCTTGCCGCATCCATCAGCGTCAATGCGGCGATGGACCCGAGCAGCGGCGGCAATCCGACGCGGCTGCGCGACGGCGGTGCCAACGGTGCGGCCTATGTCGCCAACACCGGCGGCGCATCCTATTCCACCCTGCTGATTGCCTATGGCGATCGGCTCGACCAGCCGATGGCCTTCGATCCCGCCGCCGGGGTTTCGGCTACGTCCAGCGTTTCCGACTACGCGGCCAACTCGATCGGCTGGTTCGAGGGCGTGCGCCAGCAGGCATCGACCGCTTCCGACGCCAAGGAAGCACTGGCCTCGCGCAGCGCCGAGGCGCTGTCCAACGCAACCGGCGTCAATGTCGACCAGGAAATGTCGCTGCTCCTCGACCTCGAGCACACCTATCAGGCGTCGGCCCGGATGATGAAAACCGTCGACGACATGATGGCGGCCTTGCTCAACGCGGTGGGATAATCCATGACTTCTGTCTCGTCAGCCGCCATATCGAACGCCATGCGCTCCCAGCAGATGCGCATGCAGGCCGATCTCGTCAAAGCTACGAAAGAATCCTCGAGTGGCAAGGTCGCCGATGTCGGTCTAGCTCTCGGAGGGCGCACTGCCCAGTCCGTCACCTTCCAGCGCGATCTTGACCGGCTCAATGTCATCATCGACTCCAACGGCCTGGTCGGCGCCCGGCTTTCCTCGACGCAGACCTCGCTTGGCCAGCTTTCCGGCGCCGCTCAGACATTCCTGTCTGCCCTGACCACCGCCTCATCAAGCGATTCTTCCAACAGTCTCACCCGGGATTCCGGCAAAGCGACCATCCAGCAGCTGACCTCGATCCTCAACACCAGCGTCAACGGCGAGTACCTGTTCGCCGGCACCAACACCGACGTCAAGCCGATCAACGACTTCAGCGCCGCCGGCTCGCCGGCAAAGGCGGCATTCGATGCTTCCTTCGTCAGCAATTTCGGTTTCACCCCGGATGACCCGGCAGCCGCCAACATCACTGCCGCGCAGATGGACGATTTCATCACCAACGACGTCGTACCGCAGTTCATGGGTCCGGGATGGCAAGGCAACTGGTCGAACGCCACCGACCAGCAGATCGTCAGCCGCATCGCGCTCAACGAAACCACACCGACCTCGACCAGTGCCAACAGCGACGGCATCCAGAAGCTCGCCATGGCGGCAACCATGGTTGCCAGCCTGATGTCCAGCAACATCAGCCAGGCTGCGAAGAACACGGTCGTCAGCCGCTCCACGTTGCTGGTCGGCGAAGCGCTGAGCGGCATTGCCCAGGTTCAGTCCGAGACCGGCATCGTCCAGAAGCGGCTGTCCGACGCAAACGACCGTATGAAAACTCAGACCGATCTGTTCGAACGGCATATTGTCGATCTGGTTGGCGTCGATCCAGCCGAAGCCGCGACCCGCGTCGCCGACCTGACGCAGCACATCGAAACGTCCTTCGCGCTGACCGCACGCCTGCAGCAGCTCAGCCTGCTGAATTACCTGACCTGACAACGCTTAACGGAACGGTAGAGCCCCAACGATGTACCAATTCTCCTACGCCGACATCCAGAGCACCTCCGTAGCCGATGCGAAGGACCGCGAGCGGGAACTCCTGACCCGCTCGATCGACATGCTGGCGGCAGCGGCCGCGGCCGGCCACAGCTCGATGGAGGCGATCGAGGCACTCAATTTCACCAACCGTGTCTGGACCGCCTTCGTCGAGGACCTCGGCTCCAGCGACAACGCCCTGCCCAAGGAACTGCGCGCCAACCTCATTTCCATCGGTCTGTGGCTGCTGCGCGAGGCGGAGGACATTCGCCAGGGCCGCACCAACAATTTCGAAGGGCTGATCGAAGTGTCCCAGATCATCAGGGACGGCATTCAATGACCAACACACTGAAGATATCGCTCAAGCCGAATGAAAAGATCTACATTAACGGCGCCGTCATCCGTGTCGACCGCAAGGTCACCGTCGAATTGATGAACGACGTGCAGTTCCTGCTCGAAAGCCACGTGATCCAGGCCGAAGATGCCTCGACGCCGCTCAAGCAGCTGTATTTCATCCTGCAGGTCATGCTGATGAACCCGGCCGGCGCGGCGGCCGCGCGCGACATGTTCCGCCGCTCGCTGCCGTTGCTGCTTGTAAGCTTCGAAGACACCCAGATCTGCGGCGCGCTGAAACAGATCGACCGCATGGTCGGCGAGGATTATATTTACGAGGCGCTGAAAGCAATTCGCGCGCTCTATCCGCTTGAACGCCGCGCGCTGGGCGGCAACGACGACGTTCCGGGTGCCGAGCGCCCGCTGGCTGTGGGAGCACGATACTGATGAACGTGGACATGACGACGAAAATACCGACCGGCGCCAACCAAGCCACCGCGTCGACGTCGAAGGCAGCGGTCGACTATCAGTCCTTCCTGAAGCTTCTGATCGCCGAGATGAAGAACCAGGATCCGACCAAGCCGATGGACTCGACGCAGTACGTCGCCCAGCTCGCCACGTTCTCGCAGGTCGAGCAATCGGTGCAAAGCAACACCAAGCTCGACCAGATCATGCAGTCCTCGGCGCTGTCGCAGGCCGACGCGCTGATCGGGCGATCGATAACCTCCGCCGATGGCAACACGACAGGCACGGTGGCGTCGGTGCGCCTCGCCAGCGGCGGCCTCATCGCGGTGCTGCAGAACGGCACCGAAGTCGCGGTCGGGCCGGGAGTCTCGGTCAAGGCAGCGAGCTGACGCTTTAGACAGAGAGCCAGTCCCATGAACGAGGCCGACGCTCTCGATATCGTCCAGTACGCGGTGTGGACGGTGCTCACCGCGTCCGCCCCGGTGGTGCTTGTCGCCATGGTGGTCGGCATCGGCATCGCCCTCATCCAGGCGCTGACGCAGGTCCAGGAAATCACCTTGACCTTCGTGCCGAAGATCGTCGCCATCATGCTGGTGATGGCGCTGACCGGCCCTTTCATCGGCAGCCAGATATCAGCCTTCACTAACGTCATCTTCGAGCGCATCCAGAACGGCTTCTGAGCAGCAGCTATCCGACCGTGTTGGAACGAGTGCCAAAGCTTGCAGGCGGCTGGGGCAAGTTGCTGTTTTGCATTCGGGCAGGTCGCTTGCAGACCCGATGCATCTCCTCAGGTCTGGCGGCAGATAGGGCGTGGACCTCCTCTATCCCATTGTTGGACCATGGGCTTTTTCGAAAGACATTCGCCCTTTGCGGCGCCATGCCCTACTTTCGGCAAACGGCCTGAGCAAACGGATCGTCTGACGAATCGGCACGACATGGCAGGAACCACCGATGATTGACGAAAAGCCGGACAGCGAGAGCGTCTCGGCACTGGCGCCCTTCCGGCACGGCATTTTCCGCGCCGTCTGGGGTGCAAGTCTCGTCTCCAATTTCGGCGGCCTGATCCAGGGCGTCGGCGCCGCCTGGATGATGACCACGATTGCCACCTCCCCCTATCAGGTGGCCCTGGTCCAGGCTTCGACCACCTTGCCGATCATGCTGTTTGCGCTCGTCGCCGGCGCCATTGCCGACAGTTTCGACCGGCGCAAGGTGATGCTGATCGCCCAGACCTTCATGCTGGTGGTCTCGGTGTTCCTGACCCTGTTCACCTATTCCGGCCTGATCACGCCGTGGACGCTGCTTGCCTTTACTTTCCTGATCGACAGCGGCACCGCGCTCAACAGCCCGTCATGGCAGGCCTCCGTCGGCGACATCGTGCCCCGTAACAAGGTGCCGGCCGCCGTCGCGCTCAATTCGATGGGCTTCAATCTTACCCGCAGCGTCGGCCCGGCGATCGGCGGCATCATCGTCGCCGCTGCCGGCGCGGCGGCCGCGTTTGCGGCAAACGCGGTGAGCTATATCGGCCTGATCGTCGTCCTGGCGCGCTGGAAGCCGGACGTGCCGGTATCGACCTTGCCGCGCGAGTCGCTGGGTGCCGCCATGGGCGCCGGCCTGCGCTATGTCGCCATGTCGCCCAACATCGGCAAGGTGCTGGTCAGGGGCGCTGCTTTCGGCTTCAGCGCCGGCGCCGTGCTGGCACTGCTGCCGCTGGTGGCGCGCGATGTCGTCAACGGCGACGCCCTGACCTACGGCATCATGCTTGGCGCTTTCGGCATCGGCGCAGTCGGCGGCGCCTTGATCAGCGTCAGGCTGCGGCAATTGCTGTCCAGCGAGACGATGGTGCGCTGTGCTTTCGCCGGCTTCGCCGTCTGCGCCTTCAATGCCGCCTTCAGCCATCATGCCTGGCAGACCTCACTCGGCCTGCTCGTCGGTGGTGCTTGCTGGGTGATCGCGCTGTCGCATTTCAATGTCACGGTGCAGATGGCCACCCCGCGCTGGGTGGTCGGCCGGGTGCTGTCGGTCTATCAGACCGCGACCTTCGGCGGCATCGCGCTCGGCAGCTGGATCTGGGGCGTCGTTGCCGATGCCCATGGCGCCGAAACCGCGCTGATCGCGGCCAGCATCGCCATGCTGGCCGGCGGCGCCATCGGTCTGCTCTTGCCGCTGCCACAACAGCAGGTGCTTAACCTCGATCCACTCAACCGCTTCAGGGAACCGCACCTGGCGCTTGACCTCAAGCCGCGCAGCGGGCCGATCGCCATCATGATCGAATACGTCATCCGCGAAAAGGACGTACCTGAGTTCCTCGCCATCATGGCCGAACGTCGCCGTGTCCGCCGCCGTGACGGCGCCCGCAACTGGACGCTGGCGCGCGACCTCGAAAATCCGGCGATCTGGATCGAGCACTATCATACGCCGACCTGGATCGAATATGTGCGCCACAATGGACGCATCACCCATGCCGACGCCGTCATCGGCGAGCGCGTGCGGGCGCTGCACAGCGGCGACGAGCCGCCGCGCGTGCGGCGCATGATCGAGCGCCCGACGACCGCCGGCACCGCTCTCGTGATGGCCAAGGGGCCGATCGAGCATTAGGCTTGGCAACCGCGCCGGCTCTCGTAAGGATTTTGCCCTGGGTTACGCTAACCCTCGCCCGACAGGTCCCGGCGCGCCTTGTCGAGTTCCTCGGCGTAGCGCCGCATCAAATGGCCTTCGGTCAACAGCCCCAGCACGATATGGTCGGTGAAATCCTCGACCACGGCGAGTTCTTCGGCGCCAGCGCGCTGGAAGGTCTCGGCGGCGGCCTGCACGTTCATGCTGGGCACCAGCACCGCGTCCTTGTACTTGGCAAGATCGCGCACCGCGACCTCGCCGTCGGATAGATCGCTGTGCAGTTCGGCCACGATCAGCACGCCGACATAGTGGTCGCCCGCATCGACGGCGATGACGCGCTGGGCCGAGCCGAGCGGCACTTGCCTGCGGAAGGCTGCCAGCGTGGTCGAGGCAGAGATGGTCTTGATATCCTTGCGCATCATCGAGCCGACGGTGAGGCTGCGCATCCAGCCAACGTCGTGGGCGCTGCGGATGGTCTCGCCGCGCAGGTGGAAGCGCCACGTCGAGAACGAGTAGCCGAAGGTTTCCCGAACCAGGATCGCCGACATGAGCGAGGCCGCCAGCACGACGCCGGTCAGCGTCAGGTCGCGGGTCGATTCCAGCGCCAGGAAGGTCATCGTCAGCGGTCCGCCGACGACGCCGACGGCGAGCGACGTCATGCCGACGACGGCGGCGACGGCAGGGTCGATGCCGGTTGCCGGGGAGACGACGACCATCACATCCGCAAACGCCTTGCCGAGCAGCGCGCCGAGGAACAACGAGGCAAAGAACAATCCGCCGCGAAAGCCCGATCCCAGCGAGATCGCCGATGCCGCCAGCTTGAGCACGAAGACGCTGGCCACCACGGCCAGTCCGTAATTCATCGAGAATTCGCGATGCAGCGCGCCATGGCCGCTGGACAGGACCTGCGGCGTGATCAACCCCAACAAGCCGACGACGACGCCGCCGATGACGGGGCGCAGCGACGCATCGATCGACAAATTGGCAAAACCGCGCTCGATCAGCGTCACCAGATGCATGATGGCGATCGCCACGGCCCCGCCCAGCAGACCAAGCAGCAGGAACGGCAGGTACTGGCTGGCGGTGAGCGACGGCAGGCCCGAAAGCTCAAGCGGAAACGGCGCTCCGCCGAACATTTCGGCGGTCAGCGAGGCTGAGATCGCCGCTGTCATGACAGGCGCGACATTGGCGACCGAATAGATGCCGATAATCAGTTCGAAGCCATAAAAGGCGCCGGTCAGCGGCGCATCGAAGGCGGCCGCTATGGCACCGGCCGCACCACAGCCAACCAGGATGCGGACATCGTTGCGGCGCAGCCTGAAGAAGTGCGCCAGCCGTGACGCCAGGCCGGACCCGACCTGCGTGTAGCCGGCTTCCAGCCCGACCGAGGCGCCAAAACCGCTGGAGATCATCGTCTGGCCGGCGATGATGAAGGTGTCGGTCAGCGACATGCGTCCGCCATAGAGCGCGTTGGCTTCGATCGGGTCGATCGGGGCGCGGAATTTCCGGATTCTGAGCCAGATCACCGTTAGGCCGAGCAGGATGCCGCCGATCGCCGGTACCAGCGCCTGCGCCGGATTGGTGAGCGAGAACATGCCTGAAAGCCGACCACCGGGCTGGACGCCGAACAACAGCCCGTGCAGGTCCTGCACGATCTGGCTCATCGCCGTGACCAGTAGGCCCGCCATCACGCCGACGGCGCCGGCCAGGATGACCACCGCTATGCCGCGCGCCTCGAGCAGCGGCACCGATCGGATCAGCACCGCGCGCAGCCGGCGGGCGTAGACTTCGCTGTGGTTTCTGGAAAGCACCGGGGCGGCTCGCCGACATCACAAAAGGCAGTGGAAAGGCCGCCTGATACGCCCGGCGACAAGGCATGGCAACCACAATGGCGACAGACGAGGCGCCATTGTGGCAAACCGATCAGGTCGGCGTGGGCTCGCCGGCTTCATAGAGCACGAGGTTGCGCTCGCCGATGCCAAGTGCCGGCCAGCTGGCACGCCAGTCCGCAAGGTGCGGCGAGGCGAAATGCGCGTCCAGCGCCGCCCGGTCGCTCCAGGCTTCCGCGACCCGGATGAGCCCGGCATCGAGCACATCCCGCGCGTAGGAATATTGGACACAGCCGGCCTCGGCACGGCTGGCCAAAACCATGCGCTCCATGGCGGGTTTGGCTTCCTCCAATTTGTTTGGCGGCAAGCGGATGGTGCCGATGATCAGAAGCATGGGTTTTCCCTTCTTTGCCAAGCCGGCCCGCACGCCACCCGCGCATGCTCGTTCGAACTAGCCAGTCTCCCACCCTCGCGCAAGCTTGGCGGGCTACCTTCACCAGGCTGTCGCGCGCTCGGCAGTCTATGGTTTTGGGGACGACATGGCGATCAGCGAAAGCATCCAGCCCGGCGCGGTAGCCAAGAACGGCCGCGACGTCTTCTTCGCCATCGGCATCGTCATCATCCTGGCCGTGCTGTTCCTGCCGATCCCGGCCTTTCTCATCGACATCGGCCTCGCTTTCTCGATCGCGCTTTCGGTACTGATCCTGATGGTGGCGCTGTGGATCCAGCGGCCGCTCGATTTCTCGTCATTCCCGACCGTGCTGCTCATCGCCACCATGCTCAGGCTATCGCTCAACATCGCCACCACGCGCATGATCCTGTCGCACGGCAATGAGGGCACGCACGCGGCCGGCTATGTCATCGCCGGTTTCTCCAAGCTGGTGATGGCCAGCGACTTCGTCATCGGCCTCATCGTCTTCATGATCCTGATCGTGGTGAACTTCATCGTCATCACCAAGGGTGCCACCCGTATCGCCGAAGTCGGCGCCCGCTTCACCCTCGATGCCATTCCCGGCAAGCAGATGTCGATCGATGCCGATCTCTCCGCCGGCATGATCGACGACAAGACGGCGCAGCTACGCCGCCGCGAGCTGGAAGAGGAATCCTCCTTCTTCGGCTCGATGGACGGCGCCTCGAAATTCGTCCGCGGCGATGCCATCGCCGGCCTCATCATCACCGCCATCAATATCGTCGGCGGCATTGCCATAGGCTACATCAGGCACGGCATGGGCATGGGCGAAGCCGCCGACGTGTTCATCAAGCTGTCTGTCGGCGACGGCCTCGTAACCCAGATCCCGGCGCTCATCGTCTCGCTCGCCGCCGGCCTGCTCGTCTCCAAGGGCGGCACCCGCGGCTCGACCAACCAGGCGGTGTTCGGCCAGCTCGGCGCCCATCCGCGCGCCCTCTACGTCGCCGCATCGCTGCTGGTGCTGCTCGGTCTGATGCCTGGCCTGCCGGTGTTCCCGTTCTTTGCGCTCGCCGCCGGCATGGCCGGCCTCGGCTACGTCATCCCGATGCGCCACAACCGCGCCCTCGCCGAAGCTGAAGCGATCAAGGACCAGGAGAAGGCGACCAAGGTCGAGGAGGAGAAGAACTCGGTCAAGGCCTCGCTCGCCACTGCCGAGATCGAGCTGCTGATCGGCAAGCAGCTGTCGACGAGGCTGCTGACGTCGCATCAGGAACTGGTTTTCCGCATGGCCAAGATGCGCAAGAAATTCGCCACCCAATACGGCTTTGTCGTGCCGGAGGTGCGCGTCGCCGACGATTTCGCCATCCCGCCGAAGAGCTATCAGATCAAGGTGCACGGCACCGTGGTGGCCGAATACCAGATGCGTGTCGGCGAGATCATGGTGCTGCTCGGCAGCCGCGACATGCCCGAAATACCTGGCGAGGAAATTCGCGAGCCGGCCTTCGGCATGCGGGCCTACTCCGTGCTCGAAACCTTCTCTGAAGACCTTAAACGCGAGAACTACACCTTCGCCGACAACATGTCGGTGCTGCTCACCCATCTCTCCGAGGTCATCCGCAACAACCTGCCGCAGCTTCTGTCCTACAAGGACATGAAGGCGCTGCTCGAACGGCAGGACCAGGAATACCGCAAGCTCGCCGACGAGATCTGCACCACGCACATCTCCTATCCAGGCCTGCAGGCGGTGCTGAAGCTGCTGCTCGCCGAGCGTGTCTCGATCCGCAACCTGCATCTGATCATCGAGGCGATCGCCGAGATCGCACCGCATGTGCGCCGCACCGAGCAGATCGTCGAACATGTCCGCATCCGCATGGCCCAGCAGATCTGTGGCGACCTCTCCGAGGGCGGCGTTTTGAAGGTGCTGCGCCTCGGCAACCGCTGGGACCTCGCCTTCCACCAGAGCCTCAAGCGCGACGCCAAGGGCGAGGTGCGCGAATTCGACATCGACCCGCGCCAACTCGAGGAGTTCGGCCAGGACGCGACCAAGGCGATCAAGAAATATCTGGAAGCCGGCGAACGTTTCGTGCTGGTCACCGCGCCCGACGCCCGTCCCTATGTGCGCATGATCATCGAGCGGCTATTCACCACTCTGCCGGTGCTCAGCCATGTCGAAATCGCCAAGGGCGTCGAGATCAGGGTGCTCGGAACCATATCGTGACCGTGCTCTCGCAAGGCGTCGTCATCGCGGCGTTCCTCGCCTTCTGCCGTATCGGCGCCTGCTTCATGCTGATGCCGGGCCTGTCCAGCGCCCGCATTCCGGTCCAGGTGAGGCTGTTCGTGGCGGTCGCCGCCACCGGCGGCCTGCTCGCTTTCCTCTGGGACAAGATCTTTCCCTTCGTCGACCCGCGCCCGCAAATCCTGGTGCCGATGATCATCTCGGAACTGCTGGTCGGCGGCCTGATCGGCGCGATGACCAGGCTTTACATGGAAGCCCTGCGCTTCATGGGCTCGGCCATCGCCATGCTGATCGGTTATGGCGGCACCGGCGGACCGGCGATCGAGGAGCCCGAACCCCAGGCGGCGCTTGCCGCCATCATCTCTTTTTCGGCGCTGCTGATGCTGTTCGTCTTCGATTTCGACCACGAGATCGTGCGCGCGCTGGTATCTTCCTACACGGTCGCGCCGGTCAACATCTTCTTCAACCCGCAGGCCGCACTGGTCGATGTCACCGACACGGTCTCGGACACCTTCTTCCTGGTCATCCGCCTCGGCAGCCCGTTCGTCGCCTATGCCATTCTCGTCAATCTGACGATCGGCTTCGTCAACAAGCTGACCCCGCAGATCCCGATCTATTTCATCTCCCAGCCGTTCATCATCGCCGGCGGCATGATCGTCTTCTACTTCGCCATCGGCACAATGCTGTCGCTGTTCGTCGATGGTTTTGTCGACCTGACGCTGGCGAGATGACCATGACCACGCGCAAGGACCGTCTCAGGAAACTGGTCAAGGTGCAGGAGCAGTTGAAGGCGCTGCACGAAACCCGTCACGCCACCTTCATCGCCGCGGCCAGTAATGCCGAGGCCGAAGCCCGCGATCTGGTCGGGCATTTCGACCAGGCCGATTCCCTCTCCGGCCTGTTTCCCGATCTCTATCACCGTCGCATCGCCCAAGCCGTCGTCCGCCAGGAGGCGAACCTGACAAGCGCCAAGCAAGAAGCCAGCCTCATCGCCGCCGCAACCGCGCGCACCAACATGGTCGAACGCGCCTACAAGGAGGTGCGCAACCGCGACGAGCGTGAACGCTCCGACCGCGAGCGGCTGGACCTGATTGCGCAGAAGCGGGGACATGAGAAGTAGTTGGCATCCGCTACCCGCTTGCGCAAACCAACGAAGCCGAGCCCGAATTTAGGGTTCATTCGAAGTGACGGGCCTTTTGGACCAGAGGTCAGTTTGATCAGCCATATTTTTGGTCGCGGTTGGTAAAATTGCGCCAACCACCATAGGCGGAGATATCGGACGCGTCCGCTAGGCCGGCGGTTTCTACGAGAAACCCCTTGGCCGCGCTGCCATCCTCGAGTTCGATCGTTCCTACACCGAGCGGTGCCGGAATGGCGGCGACGAAACGGCCGAAGGCCTCCGGTCCAAGCCGCCAGACCTCGACATCGATCGGCGTGCCGCCATCTGCAACGCGGATCAGGCCGGGTTTCGGCACCGACTGCCCGGCCAGCGCATAGAGCTTGTAGGCGGCGGCGGTTCTGGTGGCGCGCAAGAACTGCGCGCAGAGCTGGTTGAGCTGGCCATTGAGTGGCATGCCCGACAGATGCGCGCCGACCACCACCAGATCGATCATGCCGTCGCAGGGCGGCGCGGCGGCCGACGGCGGGCCGGGCTGGGGCCAGCCCGTTGCACCGAGCGAGGCGCCGCTCGCCGCATGCAGGTCGCGGGCGAGCGCCGCTGTCAGCGCATCGCGGCCGGCCGGCGCCAGCAAGGTCACGCTCATCGGCAGCCCATCGTCGCGCGTGCCCGTCGGAACGGCGATGCCGCACATATCGAGCAGGTTGACGAAATTGGTGTAGGTGCCGAGGCGGCTGTTGGTCTCGATCGGATCGGCAAGCACAGCGGCGGTTGTGTAATGCGTCGGCGCGGTCGGCACGCAAAACAGGTCGACCGAGGCGATGACGGGAGCAAGCTTTGCCCTGTAGGCCTGCAAGGCATAGAGGCCGCGGAAAGCGTCCGCCGCCGTAAGCTTGCGCGCGCCGCCGATGATCTTGCGCGTCACCGGATGCAGGGCCGCTTCGTTGGCCTCCATGAAATCGCGGATCGCCGCATAGCGCTCGGCCACCCAGGCGCCCTCGTAGAGAAGGTTGGCGGTGGCGTAAAAATCGCCGAAGGGGATTTCCACCAGCCGGCAGCCGAGCCGCGACAGCGTGGCAAGCGAGGCCTCGAAGCCGGCTTGCATCGCCGCATCGCCGAAGAATTTCAGGTCGGGCTTTGCCGGGATGCCGACGCTCAGCACGGGCGGGCGTACGGCGAGAGGCTGGACAGCGATGTCGCGCGAATATGCATCGGCGGCGGCGCGCGCCGCCCCCCCCCCCCACCCCCCCCCCGCGACGGCGCCCCGCGGTGCGAACAACCCCCCCCCCACGCGCCGGGGGGGTG